>JASLJW010000112.1 GCA_030747885.1 Candidatus Thalassarchaeaceae archaeon | reverse complement strand
ACGTGTTTCAATTCCAACATTTTCAAGCATTGACCTCATACCTTCAGTACCTACAAGATATGTTTTTTCAATCCCCTCTTTCGTTAACCAAGAGAGTAAATCATGGGTTGAAAGCAACACATCATCTGCTTCAGCAGAGATCCCCAATCCATTTAATTTTGACACATATTGGTCAACTGATTTTGAAGAATTATTCGACAAGAAATATCTCCTAATACCTCTTTGATCACACCTATTAAGAAAATCCAAAGCACCTTCGATCAACTCATCTCCAAGATAAATCGTCCCATCTAAATCCAATAGTACCAATTTCACTTCACTCAAATTAGCATCCATTTGAATCTCTCACAAGAGAATATTCCTTGCTAACCATAGGGGGCTGTGAAGTTTTTTCTGAGCATCCTTTGAAGCTAGAGCATCCGTCAAAGCATCTTGTAGAGCAGGTCGTTTAGCCGCCTTCTTAACGAAGAGATTCATCAAACGCCTTCTTCTTACAATTTTTTGAATTTTGTATGAATTTGTTAGTTCTGGCCCCAAAGCACCCCACAATTCTACCATATATTGTTCCGCCATTTCTTGAGGAAAACCATCTTTATGTTTCGAGGAATCGAATAATCCGATTGCTAGTTTAGCGGAAAGAAGAGCATTACCTATTCCTTCTCCACTGAACGGGTCTACTAAACTAGCAGCATCTCCAATACACATTGCTCCAGCCATAGCGCTCAATCTGGGCTGAATGGCCTTACCCTTTCGAGGGCTACCAAAAGGAAGTTGCCACCCTTTCCCACTACCCTCAACCATTTTGGCTTCTGCAAATCGTTCTTTGAATAATGGATGTTCATTAATGAGGTGATGTTGCAGTTTTTTCAGCGATTTTCTCATCCCTTTTTGTTTCCTTTGTTCAGAAATCACCATCCCGATTCCAACATTTACCATCCCCTTTTGAACGGGAAAGATCCACCAATATCCTGGAATCACATCATCTACAAAATGAAGTTCAATCGCCCCTTCTTCATCCCCAACATCTTTGACACCAGTCCAATATTCTCGATATGCCCCACAATAATGATCATCATCTCTCATTATTTCACCATTCAAATCCTCCACAATTGTTTGTGCAACTGGACACCTATATCCCCCAGCACCAATTACAAGTGGAGCGCAATGAGTTGTTGTAGAATCACCTTCAATTGTTACTCCTGTTATTCGAGAAATAGGCACTGAATCATGTAAGACGTCAATCACCTTTGTTCCTTGAACAACCTTTCCCCCCGATGAAAGTACTAATTCTGTCGCCCGCTTGAACATCATGTAGTCAAATTGTATTCTAGGAAGCGCATATCCTGCTTCTTTCCGCTCGACATCATCTTTAGGCAACGCTATTGTGACGTTTTGACCATTTGGGCTACTAAACATCATTCCAGTAACGCGAAAATGTGGGGTCGCCTCAATCATCTCTTTAACACCCAATTCTTTCACATGTCGGAGTGATTTCCCCCCAACAGCATCTCCACAGGTTTTGTCCCTAGGCCACACTTCTTTTTCGATCAATAATACTCGGTCACCCCTCATCGCAGCATATGCTGCTGCTGCTGAACCACCAGGGCCACCACCTACGACGATTATGTCGAAATTTTCGCCATCTACAGGTAGTTCTCCTGTCTCGATGGGGACCGTCCAATCAATCGTCATGGCACCCTTAGCCTACATTCGGGATTTGAACCATCCCTATGGCGGAAGATTGAATCTACTAGAGTTGTACCATGAAATATGTCTGTTGTGAAAGTTACCACCACACTTCCTATTTCATGGAAGGAATTTGAGGTAGGTGAATGGGCTCACAATTTTCTTTCTGAAAAGAAAGTAGCCTGCATCCAAATAGATCGAATTAGATCAATATATCAATGGAATCAAACCATTAATTCTGAAGAGGAATGGCGACTCTCCTTCACAACAGATAGTGCCCTGATGCCAAATTTAATTCAAAACATTGAATCGTTACATCCTTACGATACTCCACAGATTACTTGGAACTCTATTGATTCAAATGAAAAGTATAGTGCATGGGTCAAGGAGTCGGTTAGATGAATGAATTAGAGACACTAATGGCCGTATCTCTGGGTCTTGGACTAGCAGCAGCTAGTGGATTCAGGGTATTCATCCCCCCATTTTTGTACGGCTTATCCCTTCGTTTCGACATGCTCCCTATTTCCCTACCAATGACGGGCCTTAGTGAGTGGATGGCATCTGATTTCGGTCTCATCATACTTGGTGCAGCGATGTTGATTGAAATATTGGGTTACTATATTCCATGGATAGACAATCTTTTGGATACAATTGCCTCCCCTGCTGCTATTTTGGCTGGTGTATTGATGATGTCTTCAACCCTTTCAGATTCGAACCCCATGGTTCAGTGGGGATTCTCAATCATTGCTGGAGGCGGAGTTTCTGGAACAGTACAAATTGGAACAGTTGCAACTAGAGCAGTATCCACTGCTACGACAGGGGGTTTAGCCAATCCAGTAGTTTCTACTGTGGAAGCGGGCGCGTGCTTAATTTGTACGATTTTAGCTCTCCTTCTCCCAATTATTGCTTTACTTCTTGTGATAGTTCTTGTTGGCTATTCGGGAAATCGACTACGAACAAAATTCTCATCAGACAATTCTCCTTCAACGAACCTTCCTTGAAATACCCTGAGACAACCTGTATTGTATGGCGTGGTCATGGGATTGGAAAAAGACATTGCAGAGAAAACTAGCTATAGATGAGGCTATGATTGCATTAGTTGAATTAGCACATGAAATTGAACACGAACTCGGTGAGCAAACATGGCCACTTACGAAAATCCTAATGTCTG
>JASLJW010000111.1 GCA_030747885.1 Candidatus Thalassarchaeaceae archaeon | reverse complement strand
GATTCGCAGAATATACAGGAAGTCGTCTCCAAGGTCTTCTTTGTCGGTACTCATTTCTACGGTTCCCCCGTGTTCACTGGTCGCCCAGTGGCCATATAGGCAGCCTCCCGACTTGAAACCCCTATTTCAATAGAACGATGGCCGATTTTGTTTAATTCTCTGAGCAAGTCACATAATTGACATGCCATCCACCATCACGACTACTTACTGGTACATCGATAACGAAACCACGTTTTCCATCAATCCCCTTGAGAGCCTTGTTCAGTCTCTTCTGAATTTTAGGATGAAAATCAGGGTCAACTTCGCAACGAAGTACAAGATGGCCCACACCTGCACGTTCAGCTGCTCTTGCAACAGTTGGAGCATTTTCCATATTCGGCGCACTTAATCGATGAGCAACCACTTGACCTACTGCAATAACAAACGGATCAGTTCGCAAATTTTCAGGAGGGGGGGTCTTGCTTACTAGTACAGGGCGACGAAGGTTAGCACGCTGCCAAATTGGATTGTAATCATCATCGAGATGATTTTGCAACCAATCCATATGCAATCGAGACTCAACGATGGTAGGATCAACAACAACGACCCAATCATCAAAGGAAGGAGGCATGGTTCTCTTTTCAGAAATGAACAAGGATTGTTCTGCTGAAGTAACAACTGATTGAACTGATGATGGACCCATTCGAATTGATCTGAATCTTTCTGGTGCTGCTAATGGCCCAACCCAAACAGAAAGTCGGTCAATTCGCCCACCTCCTTGAGATAGCCATTCCCATGTACGATTCGTATTTGGTGCTAAATCATCTAGGATAGAATCTACTTCTCCCCTTTGGGCCTTGGATAACCTGGGAGAAAGATCCAGCAATAAAGCAGGACCTCTCTCGTCTTTCTCCATATGAGGCAACCATGCTTCAAGAAGGGGGCGAAGTGGAGGAGCCATCTCATCAAGAGTGTGATTTTGAGCATCCAATGGGCGCGCTGGATCAACATGGAGCATTGCAATAGGAGGAGTAGATGCTACTCCTGATGATTCTAGAGAGGAATGAAGGCATGATAGTGCCCCTGATGCATCGATTCCATCTCCAATTAGAATTCTGTGAGAAAGTCTTCCAGGATCTTTTCCTTTCACAAGCAATCGATTCATGTTTGCGGCTGAGAAGCGTGCAGCTTCCTCATCAAGTTCTATACCCAATCCAACTCGATTTGTCGCGATGCAAATAGAGGCTAAATGAATTCCAGAACCTGCCGCTGGATCCAAAATTAACCCCGGAGGTAGATTAGATTCAGAAATCCTTTCTGCTCTCTCAGAAGCGATGGCCCAAGGAGTGGAAAGTCGTCGCATTTGATCAGTCATATGTACTTCAGGTTCACCTTTTCTCTGCGCTTTTGGGCTGATTTTTCTTGTAGCCCATGATTGGGCTCGCCCATCACATTCCAACGCTCGATGGGAGTCGCCCATGGTCCTCTCTAGAAGTAGGTGGGTATGGGCGTTTAGGGTTAATTAGATAGCAGAAAGAGTAGAAAAATCAAGTTCAAACAGTAACAATGAAAGCTCCAAAAAATGACCTTCACTTCCACCGTAAGCAATGGGTGGAGGAAGCAAGGTAAAGTGGCTAGTACCGGGTGTGAGTAAACCTCTATCTTGTCCGATATCAAGGCCAAGTGCCGACCAACCAAATCCATCAATGTAAGTATCATCATCTCCCGCAGTTACTGGCAAATCTCCTTCATCGAGAAGTGTATCATTATCTGCATCCCATACACGATAATGAACCTGCATTGAGTCTCCTTCATCGCTATGAACAGGTTTCTGATCTGCCCCTCTAATTACATTCATCTCAAGAGAGACTACTGCATCCATGACAGTTACATGAGAGGCGTTAATCAGGACGGTTTCATCATCTACATCTTCTAGAAGATTTAGAGGTGCAAAAAATGTTGAATTTGAATCCAAGCCGGGTACAAGTAAGGTCGATTCACCACTTTCAGAGAATACAATAGATGTTGAATCTATACTCAACAAAAGGTCAATGTTGTTGGGTGCATGATTGTAAATTACAACTACAGCATGATCATTCTGTCCTTGATGGGACCAATCACAACTAAGTTCGCCTGGATACAAAAACATGTCATCTTGGGCACTAAGATTCTCAGGCATGATCCAACTTTCAGCTAAAGGCGAACATGTGTCAAACAACAAATGAGATTCCCAACCCCAACGTCCATCCACTTGGAGAACTGCCGGGTCCCCTGACTCAAGAGATTCCTCGAAATCATTTAGAAAATCATAGACACCCCAGCCAATGATTGTCGACATGACTAGTAATGCAGACAAAGTAACCACAGACATAACCAATGCAATCCTTGGAATTGTCATCTCATTGAGTCCAATTGGAACAGTTGGATGCTCTTTCTCTTCAGAGGTGTCCGCCATCCAAGGTCCGGTCATCAGACTCAACTCCTATGCGGTTGGGCATCAACCTATCCTTTCTTCGATAAGAAAGAAGTTCATTCAGAAGTCAACATCGCTTCTTGGTGCTTTTGCGCCAACCAAACGACAATTCCTAGTTCAATTGCCAAAGCAACTAGAGCGATGAAGGCAGTTGTTGGCTCCAATAATTCACTACCCATCGTAAGTAAGCCAATCATGCCTGCAAATACCAAGTCACTTGCACCCCATAATCGCATTCCTTTACGTAGTTGTAGAATGCCTACTACCCAAGTACAAGTTGAAAGTAGTAACATAGTTGCAAGAAGAGCAACCGGAGGAAGTGGGGAAATTATTACTGCTAATACAAGTAAAACGTGTGCATTAATCGTGAATGTCGATGTCCAAATTCGATTCTTTTCACTATTACTCCAAATTAATCCAAACAGACAAATTGTACCTATTACAAAAATAATCCAATGATAATAATCTGAAAGGACATTTACCCATGCTGTAAAAGCATACAAAGCTGCAGAAAGAGAAAGGATTGTTCCCGTCACAGCCGCAGGTTGAGTCCATTGTAGACCTCTTCGAAGTCCTAAGATGCTAGCCACAAAACCAGCCGGACCAAAGGAGAGTAGTGTGATCATAGTAGCCCACATACTTCTTCCTCCCGCACTTCTGTGATCTGGTAGTTCAAGAGAACGTCGTTTTCCTTCAATCCAATCCCAAATTAATGCTGAAGTGAATAGTAAGAATTCTAGAACAAACCATACCAAAATCCATCCAATCAAATCACTTCCTTCCGAGAATGGATTGATTTGTAGAAACATAGGTGTAGAATTCAATGGAATCCCCAATATTCGAGAAACTAATAGTGTCACAATGAATAATTCCAAGATACTTGGGAGACGTTTTGAGATATCCGTTCTACCAGATAATGAGAGAACTGCTAAGAGGGCATTCATTACACCTGCTACTAACAATGGAGTTTGAATCATCAAACTGGCTCCGACGCCATTAGATCCGAATCCAGCGATTGCAGACAATCCAATCATGGTTAATGCGATGGGTGTTTCTACTCCCATGAAATCTGGAAGACTTAGATTATTGACTTTGGCTCGTGATCGAGAGATGCTAATCAGTATCATAGATTGAGTGCCAATCAACACAAGAGCGATGGATGTGAATTGTGAAGCAAACAAAGATGTCCCTATTCCTCCAATTAACATGACTGAAATGAATGCGAGAATTACGATTGGGCGATGGTGAATATCTCCAACATATAGATCGAAATCTCCACTAGTATCAGATGTCTTGGCTCTCCGACGTTGTTTTTCCTGTAGTTCTACCAATCGAGGATTAATCATCTTCATTCCACTTTGAGAAACGGATGTTGCAACTGCAGATCTTTCAATTGGTGGAAGTGATAGTGCCAATTCCGCTTCCTCTTCAGTTGAGAAACTAAGTAGACGATCTTCCGTGGGATTCGGTGATTCAAGAGTTTGTGATTTGGGTAAATTGTTGATTAGTTGTTGAGATTGAAGAAGTGATTGAAGTTGTTCTTCTCTTCGAGCAACTTGCTTTAATTCAGAACGAATTTCGCCATTAATTGCAATCATTACACTGGAAATAACAAACAAGCCTCCTGCAATTAGCAGAGGAAACCCTGATTGAGCTGCGACGACAAGAGAAATTATCGTGGTTACTAGAAGAATTAATGCTGAAATCGCTGGACGGAGTATGTTTTCTAATTTCGAAATTCGAGGAATATAAATTGAAATGATTGCAGTAACACACGACAGAATAACCCATACTATCCAACTATCAGGCAATTCAATTGGGCCAGTAAGTGGGTAAATTGGAGGTCTAGATGATGTTGTGGCCCAAATCAAAACAGCGAAGGTAACGATGTACATATTGACAATATGAATTCCATCTTCGCCACCTTTTCCTCGCCTACCAAAGCCTAGTGTAATTGACAGAACAGTAAGAATTGGGAGGAAATATTCGACCATTCCGTGCCTCCACATCAAAACATACAACGTCACTCCAGATATTATCAGTAGGAAACGTGGATTCCCCTGATGGCGATTTGCAAACTCAGAACCAATGTGAACTCCAAGGAATATTCCAATCAACAGAAGCAAGAGGGGGCCTGTTAATCCAGAAGTTTCTGAAACAAAGAGTATCGCTATATTTCCTAAAACAAAACCTAGATTCCAAACTTTCAACAAACCAGAGTCTCTCAGTCTTGCAGATACTTCTTGAATTCCAAGAAAGCGATCGGCTAAATTGATACCACCATCTGGTGAATCTAAATTCACAATTAATTGTAAAATTGAACTAAAAGAAAGCAACATCACAATAGAGGGGCCCTCTAGAACAATTGGAGAAGTCATGGAAATACCATTTGTAACTACCAAGGCTTCGAATGAAGAAGAAAAAATCTTGATTGCAATAACCCATGTCCAAGGAAGAAGGGAAACTATTCCGACTAAACTGGGTGCCTTACGACGCACGGCCAAATATGCAGAACCACCCATTAGTATGGAAATACAAAGAGAAAGAAGAGCTCCTCCATCACCTCCTACATCAACTGATTTTGCAGGTAAGAGAACTGTAAGTAGAATCACTACCCCTACAGCCCCAGTCCATAATACACGATCTGAAACATTTTCTTGATTTGCAATTAGTAACCATCCCGCAATAAGAGTGGATCCGAAAGTAAACAATGCATATGCATCGATTTGAGTACCTAAATTAAATCGGGAAGAATCCAATAAAATCAAAATGAACAGTAGTGAAACCAAACCGATTCCATTGAAACTCAATATTCTTCGAGGATTTACGCCACGTACTGTGAGATAAGATCCACTGAAAACCGTTAGTAAACCCGTAACCATTGCTAAAGCATACGAGGAATCTTCACGATTAGCGGCTATTGCCATTAGAGCTCCAACCATTCCCAATCCAACGGAGACAGACCACAATCCAGGTTTACCAAGACCAACAGCACTTAGTCCTGAAGAAAACCAATTTTCAGAATCTGAGAATCGTGATGCCATTGCTGCATTTATTGAATTGGTTAAAATCAATAACAAAAACAAGACCATGGGCGTTTCTAATGGAAGAACTCGAAGTGTCCCTAAATCGAATCCAGGTGTTAAGGCGTGCATTCCAATCCACAGATTAGAGGCGGCAATGCCCAATGATGCAAGATTTCCACTCTCACGATGTAAGGCTAAAAGATGGAATAGAACTGTGGCACCAAGAATCATTCCAGCAACTCCAAGCTCCCCTCCAAGAGAACCAACAGTAGATGAGATAGCCAATAAAACGAGGACTGCTTGAGCAGTTATGGCATCCTCATTATATCGATAAGCAACTGCAATATTCAAACCCACAAGGAATAATAGGACTATTCCAAGACTTGAATCACTCATGGGGAAAATACCAAACAACGACCAAGAATGTAATTCAATGGCAAGGCCATAGAGGATTTTCATTGCTATAATTAACCAAACAACTCCAAGTTGGTGCATTACAGGGCGAGGGACCCAACGCTCTCCTAGAACAAAACCGAAGATTGCGAGGGCTAACAGTCCAATGAATGCATACAATGGTTCTGGAACTACTGTTCCAACCAATATTGAAATTGCAGAATATACAGATATCATTGCAGCCATTAATCCCCAACTGAGGCGGATTTCTCCTAGAGTGGCCGCATCTGAAACAAAATCGGATTCGGGTGCAATAGGGACAGACCCATCTTTCATTATTCGCCCGGGGCCTATGCCATCATCAGAAGCAAAAGGATCGAATAATTCACCAATTGCATCATCTGAATCTTGTTTTGCTACAGATTCAGGTAACTTTTCAACAGTACGGGAAGATGATGATATCGCTTCTTGCGCTTCTTCGATTAAATCATCTAAATCAATTGATTGTGACCTTTCGAACATTCGTTCTTCAAGAAAGCGATCCTCATCCTTCTGAGAACCTGCCATGTTACGCGGTGGATGGATATGCGGGATGAAGGTATCATCTCCAAATGCAAATAAACACGTAAAGTTGAGTTTTCACAGTGGAATCATTGAAAGATGTGTTTAGGGGCCCCGGAGTCATGGTCCTGCCCCGGCTGGACACCGCTGGTGTTGCTGGAATCTTGGGTTTAGGTGCCCATGGTTTGTCACCGAAGGGAGACGTTCATTGGAATCTTGAATCTGAAGAGTTGATTGCTCATGCTCTTCGAAGAGAAGAAGGTAGGTTGACTGCGCATGGAGTTTTTCTCGCTGAAACTGGGGAACGAACAGGGCGTTCACCGAATGACCGATTCATTGTTGATGAAACTCCTTTTACAGATGCTGTTTGGTGGGGAGATGTCAATCGACCAATTGAGCGAAATGACTATCTCGAAATCAAACAAATGGTGCAAGAGCATCTAAATTCAGCCAACGAACTGTTTGTTGAAGATCTTGCTTGTGGGGCAAATCCTAGTTTACGTCTGCCAATTCGAGTGGTGTCTGAGAGTGCGTGGCATTCCTCTTTCTCTAGGAACATGTTCCTTCGTATTTCTCCGGAAGAAATACAAGAAAAGAAACCTGAATTTACTATTCTTCATGCTCCTAATCTTGAAGCTCCAAAGGGAACATCAGGATTGAATTCAGAAGTATTTGTCATCATCTCATTTGCTGATGGATTGGTATTGATTGGTGGAACACGATATGCTGGTGAAATCAAGAAATCAATTTTCTCAATTATGAATCATATCCTTCCAACTCGTGGGCATCTCCCCATGCATTGCTCCGCAAACATAGGAGAAATGGGAGATGCTGCCGTTTTCTTCGGATTGTCTGGGACTGGAAAGACTACGCTTTCTGCTGATCCTCTAAGGCCATTAATTGGTGATGACGAACATGGATGGTCTGATGAGGGTGTTTTCAATTTCGAAGGTGGATGTTATGCAAAGATGATTCGACTAAATGAAGAAGACGAACCTGCTATCTTTGAAACAACGAGAATACCTGGATCGATTCTAGAAAATGTAATTCTTGATTCGGAAGGAGTGCCTGATTTCAATGATGCAACGCTTACGGAAAATACTAGGGGATCTTATCCAATCGAATTCATAGAAAATAGAGTGGGTTCTTCCATGGGTGGACACCCAAAAAATGTAGTTTTCCTTACCTGTGATGCATTTGGAGTGCTCCCTCCAATAGCAAAACTAAATCCCAAACAAGCTGCCTATCACTTCATTTCAGGATACACTGCAAAGGTGGCCGGGACTGAAGTAGGAGTCACGGAACCCAAGGCTACATTCAGTGCATGTTTTGGGGCGCCTTTCATGCCAATGCATCCAAGTGTGTACGGTGAATTATTATCTGAAAAAATCGATGAACATAATGCATCATGTTGGATGTTGAATACAGGATGGATTGCAGGGGGATTCGGTAAAAGTGACCGAATAAAAATAAAATGGACTCGGGCTTTACTCAATGCAGCTTTGGATGGTTCATTGAACAATGCACCAATGAGAACAGACCAACGATTTGGATTTGAAATTCCAATGGAGTGTGAGGGAGTTCCTAGCGAAATCCTTGATGTTCGTGGAACCTGGAAAAAACCTGAGAATTACGATGATGCTGCAGAAAGTTTAGTTGCTCTTTTCCAACAAAATTTTGAGATGTTTTCTGAGGATGCGGATTCATCAGTAATTGTTGCAGGGCCTGTTTCTCTAGCCTCAGAGCCGGACAACTCATGAATAAACAGCGAATATGGTGTTTCATGCGAGGAGTCACCGCGGCGGAACTTTTTCCGAGTCTCGTCGATACTGGGGACTATCCTGTCTTTCCAAATGGACCTGTGTGGGAGATACTGAATCCGGATTCTGAGTTTTCACTAAAATCACAATTTTGGGAATTAGTTGAAGGGCAGAAAGATGGGATTCTAGTTCACGAAAGTGCTACAATTGGAAAAAATGTGGAAATCGAAGGTCCAGCATACATTGGACCTGGTGCTGAGATTCGACATGGAGCATATATTCGCCCATTTTCTTGGATTTGTAGTGGTGCAGTTGTGGGTCATGCTTCAGAAGTTAAACATTCGATTCTCTTGCCTGGTTCTAAAGCCCCTCATTTCAATTATGTTGGAGACTCAATCTTAGGAGAAGGTGTCAATCTAGGTGCTGGATGTAAACTATCTAATCTCAGAAACGATGGGAGAACAATACTTCTCCGTGAAGGCAATACTGGAGAAAAGATGGAAGATAGTGGATTGAGGAAATTCGGAGCTATTCTAGGTGAAAATGTTCAGATAGGATGCAATGCAGTAACCAATCCTGGAGTAATACTAGGAATTGGATGTAATGTTTGGCCCAATGTTACAGTAAGTGGAATTCACCCTGAAAATTCCGTCATTAAGGATTGAGATCGATGGATCGGCCGATTCTCCATGGAACTGATGGCATACGAGGTAAGGTAAGTGCTTCACCAGATACTGATATGGAGGCTCTTCAAGCAATAATCAACCAAAGAGAAGTGAATGGTCGAGCTTTCATGGTTATAGGAGAAGCCATTGGAAAAATGTTGGTGGAACAACTAGATCGACATCCTAAAGTGGTCATTTGTTGGGATCGTCGTCCTGGAAATGCTATGTTAGTTTCAGGATTAACTGACGGCCTACATTCTTCTTCTGTAAGGGTCATTCATGGTGGTGTTGTTGGAACACCTGGACTGCATGACTCAGTTTTAGGAACCAAAGCAGATGCTGGTTTAATGGTCACAGCGAGTCACAACCCATATACTGATTCTGGAGTGAAATTCTTTGATTCTAATGGGAGGAAATCTATGCCAAATTTAGAAAGACGAATTGCCGATTTGGCTTGGAAAATTGCTGAAGAAGGAAATAATCCCGAACCTGATCCGGAATCTTGCCTTCCTGATAGAATGGTCAATGCAGAAAGAGGGCATCGTTCGACATTGGCCCGCAGACTCGATAATATGGCTGAAACATTTGGAATAGATATTGAAAATTCCAATTGGGCTGAAATATTGGGAGTAGGCCAACTTCTCTTAGATTCGTCTGGAGGGGCTGCGACATCATGGTTCGCTGCTGGGCTCAACAGAAGAGGAATCCCCACAAAAGAAGTCTCGAATGAAGAAAAACCTCTCAATGAGGGATGTGGAGCTGGTGAATTTTCTCCAACTGCATCATGGACATGGGATGAAATGAAAGTATCCGACCATGTGCTTCTAAAATCTCTAACAGAACTTCATGCTTCTAAACCTCCAGTGGGTTCGCTTTTAGGTGCGGCATTAGATGGAGATGGAGACCGTTGCTTGTTAATCGAAGCAACTGAGAATGGGGCTTGCGTTATTGATGGAGATCGTATGGCAGATGATATTGCTAGGGCTTGGGATTCAATAGGGATAGAAAAAGCAACCATGGCATTCTCAATTGAAACAGATCTTTCACTCACATCGGCAGACAATCGGTTCGAAATGGATATCGACATCATAGAATGTGCAGTGGGGGATCGTTGGATATCCAATCAACTAGCTACTAATTTCATTGAATCTGAATCATGGCCTTCTCTAATAGGTGCAGAAGACTCTGGACATTTGGTTTTGGCTTCACCTCATCCTGAAATCGATAACCAATGGAGTTTGGTAGGAGATGGGGCTGCAACATTGATTCTACAACTATTGGTTCGTGCAACTCTTTTCAACAATGAAAAGAGAGTTTCTAGTTTCCAACGAGGTTGGAAAAAACGAATTTCTGTGAAGGGCACTGATCGAACGAAATGGACTGGGGAAGGAGAATTAGCAGACTCTGTGGAAAAAATAATCAAGAATCATTTCAACAAAGACCAGTGTTCATTCTCCCGCAAGGTAATCGATGGTGAAACTTCTCTGTTACTACTTATTGGGCACGTGAATGAGGTCTTGATCTCTATCGGAATCCGCAACTCTGGAACTGAAGCAAAGACTAACATCTCAATTAGAGCAATGTCTGAAATCGATGGATTAGATGATTTAGCATATTCAATTTCTGAATACCTGAAAGAGGTGCTTGTTCACTCCTCTTCTTCAGAGTCTTGATTAGCCAAGAATATCGTCGATAACGACCCAAGCCATGTCAACTGTGCAATAATTAGAAGATGTTCGCTAATTGCAAGAGTCCCCTCAGTTCTATTCTCCAATATCATTGTAGAAACAATCTGAAGTTCATACATATCTAGATACCACAAAGAAAGGAAGAAACAAGTCAACATCGCATACAATGACCACTTTACTCCTTTTTCTGATACTTGGAGTCCCTTTTCCTTACGCGCAACAGATTCCCAATGGATGAGAGGGTGGCCAAACAATGCTCCAAGTGCAGTGGAAACGAAGAAGAAATATCCTAATTGAATGTGCAGAGTGCGATCAAAGTGTCTTGAGAACATCAAATCTGCTGAAATTGAAAACGCTAGAGTGAATGTTAAAATCAACCAAATAATGAGGACAATTCTCTTCCCTGGAGTCGAAAATATGGGGTTTTTCCACCAGCGATGAAACCCCAAGAGTCCGGTAATCATGGCTAAGAATGCAACGGTGTTGAATCCTATCCAAATGATGTATTTCATTGGTGCATAAGCAACCAATATACTCATTGTAGTGTATTGGAGATGGAAATTTTCAGTCCAATTACATGGGCAAATAACTCCCTGATATACATCATTAGAAAATGGTGCCATTAAAACAGAAATTAGAATTGTTCCGATTCCTATCATCATCCCCAATCGAGGAACAAGAAGAATTCTTTCTGTGGAAATACGATATTTTTCAAATCTACTACCTATAGGGGCAGTCATAGCATAGCCTACACCTAATGCAATCAAACTCGTTGCAACTAAAATTGACCATCTAATCATCTCTTGTTCCGGTGTTGCATCACCAGCGGGAGGAAGTACGGCACCACCTAACATGATACGCGCTTGATTTCATTACGAATAAGTCTGTGACCTTATTTTATCTAGCAAACATAAGAAAAAAGAGATTTTTCAACTTTCCACAGTTTGATTGCAATTCGGATACATTTCATGCATTGGTGGCAGGAATAAATCATCACAAGTCCGATCAACTGTGGAAATTCCAAGTACACTATCACTACCCAATGAAATTGTAACTGCTTGTATAGAAACTGGGCTTGGAATATAGTCCTCGCCTGTCTGACTGATTAAAAGTTGGATTCCATCTCCCGCTGGCACAACGACATCCATCCCAAAGAACTCCATCTTAGCAAGGACTGTGCTTCCTGGTGTAAGAGTCTGGCCATCCTTTCCACCCTCATGGAAACGTAGATCCATGACCGCATGACCCAGATGCATTCCATCTGAAGCTTGCACCATCTCAACGAATAGATGGCCTGATGTTGCCAACAAAGAAATCTGAG
The DNA here is from genome assembly GCA_030747885.1 of Candidatus Thalassarchaeaceae archaeon. Lineage (GTDB taxonomy): Archaea > Thermoplasmatota > Poseidoniia > Poseidoniales > Thalassarchaeaceae > MGIIb-N2. Next base: position 55 of record JASLJW010000111.1, on the reverse strand, counting down.
CAGAAACATGGAATGTGGGAGTTCCTACAATACGAGTGTCGTTCTCAAACATTGG
>JASLJW010000110.1 GCA_030747885.1 Candidatus Thalassarchaeaceae archaeon | reverse complement strand
GGACTTCTTTTCCTAGCAATCGGTGACGAAGTCGGTTCTGGATTTGGACTTCCTTGGCTACAAGATCTCCATTCAGATCCTATGCTGATTGAGTCAAATCCAATTCTAAACCATTTAATCACCAACGATCTCCAGTACGATGCAAGATCCGCATTTACACTCAGCCTTAATCACAGAGATACATTCACAGGAATTACAGATAGAGATAGATCACTAACAACACGTAGGTTCTCAGAACTATGGATGGAAATGGAATCAAAAAATTTGCCCAATGAAGAACGAATGAAGGCATTGGGCACTGAATTTCGAACCCCTGGCCACATTCCAGTTTGTAGAGAATCAAATGGAGGACTTTCTAACAGACAAGGGCATACTGAGTTAGCAGTTGCAGTAGCTAGAATGGCAGGACTTCCACCGATAGTGATAGGAGCAGAAATGTTACAACCAGATGGCGATTCCGCCCTTCCAGTAGAAGATGCTCGAAAATATGGAGAGAAATATGGTATTCCATTTCTAAGTGGAAAGGATATCCTAGAGGCATCAGGATTAGGGAGGGATGAATAATGGTTAGAGTGATGGCAGTAGGAGTTTTTGATCTCCTCCACGCAGGACATTTGCATTATTTGGAACAGGCAAAAAATTTAGGTCAACATCTGACTGTTGTAATCGCACATGATGATACTGTAAGAATTCGAAAACATGAACCTGTGACCAATCATGATTTGAGATGTCGAATGGTTGGAGCATTGAAACCAGTCGATGAAGCATTAATCGGAAACCATCCTGATCAACCAATGTATGACATACTAAACATCGTGAAACCAAACATCATTGCACTTGGCTATGACCAAGAACATGCAGAAGAGAGAATCAGAAATGATCTAAACGAACGAGGATTTGATGAAATAGAAGTTTGTCGAGTTAGTGGACTCTCTGAAGATCTAGATGGAACTAGGAAAATAATTGCTAGAATCCTCAACATGAGAGAAGAACGAGAGTGAAATCATGTTCACTGGAATCGTCATGGGAACTGGTTCCTTGCTAGAAATAGAAGAATTCACAGACAGAATACATTGGAAGGTTCGAATCCCTAACGGATTGGAGCAAGGGCTAGAAGAAGGCGCATCAGTTTCATTGGACGGAGTATGCCTAACTGCAACGGATATTCAAGGAGATATTGTTGGTTTTGATTTGATTCAAGAGACTTTGGAACGAACAACTCTGAGTGAAAGAAAAATGGGAGACCTTCTGAATGTAGAACGTGCTCTTAGGTATGGTGAAGAAGTAGGCGGACACCTTGTTTCAGGACATATCATGGGAGTAGGGAAAATTGCTTCAATCAAATTATACGACGGTACTGCTGATTTACGGATTCAATCTCCAGAGTCTATTTCCAACTATATCATCGAGAAAGGATACATCGCAGTCGATGGAATATCATTAACAATCGGAGAGGTAGACGATAGTGGTGGATTTAATCTCCATATTATTCCTGAAACGCTTCGGCGCACCACTTTGGGAACAAAAGAGATTGGGGGTACTGTTAATCTAGAGATCGATACCATGACTCAAACTGTTGTCGACACCATCAAACGGATGATGCACACGGAGGGAGAATAATGGACAACATTGGTTTGGTTTGTGGTTCGTTTCATCGAAACAAGGTAGAAGAAATGATTCAGCATGCTCAAGATGAGGCAACAAAACAGAATTTAGACATCATCGAAATTGTATGGGTACCCGGTTCTATGGAAGCGCCTTTGGCTACTGCACGTCTTCTTGAAGAAGAAAATATCTCGGGTGTTGCTTGCTTGGGAATCATCGAAAAAGGAGAGACTGCGCACGGTATGGCAATGGGCCAAGCTGTAATCAAGAGTCTCATCGATCTACAACTTGGATACGACAAACCTGTGGGATTGGGAATAATTGGGCCAGGTGCTGAACCTCACCACATTGGGCCGCGTTTGGAACCCCATGCTAGGAATGCAATTTCTGCAATCAAAGCAATGATTTGAGGGTTTATTTTGATCGAGAAAATACGGACCATTAGTTCAATCATTCTCGGCATTGCTTTCGTAATAATTGGAATTGAACACTTTCTAGATCCTCAATGGTTTGAACCCATAGTTCCCGATATATTGGGAAACGCAAGATTCTGGGTCCTAGCTAGTGGAGTCGTAGAAATTGTTGTTGGAATAATGTTGATTATTCCAATGACCAAACGAATCGGTGGAAGATGTTGTGCTTTGTTATTGGTGACGCTTTACTGGGCTAATCTAAACATGTGGGTTTACGATATTCCACTAGGTGATGAAAATTACGAATGGTATTGGCATTTACTACGGCTAATCATTCAGATATTATTGATTATATTGTCTCTTTTCATCGGAGAATTGCTACCAAAAGCATCGAATTCGGACTAGGTGAATTGAAGGAGTGTCTGCTGTTGCCCCATAGGTATGAGCGGGGGCGAGGCACACAACGTAATCATCATCGGCAGTGGTCCAGCAGGGTATACTGCGGGCCTATATGCTGCCAGAGCAATGCTAGAACCGGTCATGTTTGCCGGATACATGTCTGGTGGACAACTCATGCTAACTAGTGATATCGAAAACTTTCCAGGATATCCTCAAGGGATTGCTGGCCCAGACATGATGATGCAACTAAGGGAACAAGCAGAACGCTTCGGACTCCAAGTACACGACAAAAATGTAGAACGAATCGATACTTCTTCTAGACCATTTTCAGTATGGGTAGAAGGCGAAGAACACAAGGCCGATGCACTAATCATTTGCACTGGAGCAGAAGCAATTTGGTTGGGTGTAGAAGGAGAAGAAGAACAGAAAGGAAGAGGGATTTCTACCTGTGCAACATGTGATGGAGCATTCTTCAGAGATGAAGAAATCATCGTAATTGGTGGGGGTGACTCCGCTATGGAAGAAGCA
>JASLJW010000109.1 GCA_030747885.1 Candidatus Thalassarchaeaceae archaeon | reverse complement strand
CCCTTGGGGGTATAGTATAACCTGGCAGTACCGCGGGCTCCAAATGCCCATGCAATTTGTAATTGCACATACTAAGCGGAAGACACCCGCTGATCTGGGTTCAAATCCCAGTGCCCCCACCTTACTTTACCATTCATGGTTCCCAATCTCGATAGAGGACATAAGCCGGTCCTTCAATCGGTGGCTGTTCATCCATTTTGTCGAATAACCAAATAGCCCAATCTAAGCCCTCACCATTTTCCAATCCTACACCTTGATTTTGTGCATTTGTTTGTAGCAATTGAACAAGTGTTCGGAATCTTGCCCCTATTATTCCGTTTATTGGTTGCATGAATCTAGTTACAGACTTGAAAGATAACTGTCGTTCAAAAGTCATCATTCCAATTGAATTAGTATTTATGGCCAAGAAATTTGTAGCATCCTTTTCCTTTCTGTCTAATTTATTTAAATCTTCAAGGGTGAAATCGTCAGATAATTTGTTGATTAATATTGACATTCCTGATTGATAAAGAGGTGATGCCAATAGATTTGCAAGTTCCCTTGATGCTTCTCTTTCTTTTGATTTATTTAGTTCGATAATTTGTCTTAAACCGAAGATTAGAGTTACTAGAATGGCAATTCCTCCAAGAATTTCTCCGATGTTTGCAGCATCATCAAGGTTCATGTTTTCAAATTCTTAATGATGTGTATTATTGTTGGTTTTCTAAATGATTGTCTTCTGATAAGATAATACACTTTTTTCCTAAGTTCCATGTATGGGCAGGGCGATTGTGTATGTCGATATGGACGGAGTCTTGGTTGATTTTCCTTGTTCTATTGATGATATTCATCCTTCAATTAGAGAGAAATGTATTGCTTGGGTCAATCAGGATCCGATAAATAATGATTGGACCGATTTCGATGGTCTTTTCGCATCATTATTGCCGAAGGATGGAATCCAAGATGCAATTGATCGCCTTGAAGTGAAATTTGAAGTCTACCTTCTTTCTACTGCGCCATGGAAGAGTCATTCTTCTCTTTCAGATAAGCGTCGTTGGATAGCAAAATATTTGCCGAATCTTCCTGAGAAGAGATTGATTCTCAGTCATCGTAAGGACCTAAATCGAGGGAGTTATTTGATTGATGACCGTGATAAAAATGGAGCCGCCAAGGATGAAGAAAGAGCAATCGTGAAAGGTTTTGGAGATTACGATGGCCAAGAGTGGATTCATTTTGGTTGTTCTAGTTGTGAAAACGTATCTTGCAAGCGTCCTCTACCAGATTGGGAATCAGTCCTAGAGTATCTAGGTTGTTGACATGTTATCGAGGGGTTCATCATCCGAACCGTAATCCGCAACACATGAGGCGTTCATTCCACCCAGCTATAGCCATGGTCGCCTTACTCTTATTCCCGATGGTGGGGAGTCTTTCTTCACCTCCCGAATACCGCCTTCTCCATGATTCAGAAAATCAGTATATCCAGTCGGGTTGGTCATCACAAATCCCTATACAGGTAGAACCCGATTGGGTAGAATTACCATGGTGGGAGAGAACAGATTTGGATTCCAACCATGACGGAATCCATGATTCACTTGAAGATAGAAATGGAATTGTTTGGGTCGGACTTTCTTTTGGCCGCAGTGTTACTTCTACTGACCTTAATTCGATTAGATCAATGGGGATAGAACCACAACTGGAGATTCCTGCAGTGGATGCGGTTTTGTTAGGTGCGATTGAATCTCAGTATATCCTTGAACTTTCAAAATTGGATGGTGTAGTTATGGTGGAGGAATATGGAACTTTACGATTTTATGGAGATGTGCAAACACCCGCTGTCAAGGCCAGTTCTTCTGACGTATATCCTGAAGGTGCATGGAACCTCAGTGTTTCTGGTTTTGGAATCAATATTGCTTTGACCGATACAGGTGTTGATGGAGAACATCCTGGATTGGTGGGGAAACACGTTGCTGGTTATGATGCAGTTTGTTTCGTCCACTCGGATCCAACTTGTCTTCTAGCAGGGGGCCGTCAAACTGATGGTTCCTTTGACCCAGATGACGGGAATCAACATGGTACTGCTTGTATGGGGATGGCAGCAGCGACTGGCATCGAATCAGATGGCTCACAGTCCGAATACTATGGGGCTGCTCCGAATGCATCTCTTGTCGATGTTAGAATCGGCACTGATGTAGGCGCTGGACCATTTGAGAATTATCTGCTTGAACAAGAATTCTATGAGTCTGCCATGAATGGGATTCAATGGATAATAGACAACAAAGATACTGCTTGGCCAGGAGCCAACGAGTCACTATCAGGGATAGATATCATTTCTCTCTCGTGGGGAATTACTAGTCATGAAGGAGGAGGTAGTGACGGCGAAGATATGCATAGCCGTATACTGGATGAAGCAACTTTAGCTGGAGTCGTCGTTAGTGTTGCTGCAGGTAATGATGGCCCTAGTAACGATGGCCTATCAGGAATGGGTTCGAGTAGTCTTTCAATTACTGTAGGTGCTACCGACGATAAGAATACAGTAGATCGCACTGACGATACTGTTGCGGATTACTCTAGTAGGGGCCCTAGAAGAGACAACGGAGATGGGAATCCTGTAAATGAATTGAAACCAGATATTTCAGCACCAGGTACCAATATTATCCAAGCGGAGGGATGCGTTACCAGTGGGGGATGTAACAACAATATCCCTGGGCAAGATGCATCCGACAATACCTACACTGGTCGTGGAAGTGGAACATCATATGCAACGCCCGCAGTTACTGGGGTAATCGCTTTGATGATGGAAGCAAACCCCGATTTAGATCCATTGCAGATTAGAGAGGTAATCAAACAAACAGCGGAACGCCGAGGAGAACCAACTGAACCATCTGTGGATCCATATTGGAATCGAGATTTTGGGTGGGGCATGATTGATGCGAGAGCAGCAGTAGAATTGTCGTTCCATTTACTTGAAACAAATCAAAGTGCAGAAGTAGATTGGACACTTCAGAATCACCTTCTAAATGTCTCTGAGGATGGGCCCATGACTGTGATAGTGGGCCATTCTTGGGGTATTGAAGGTTCCATAGATCGAGTTGAATACCGAGTAGATGCAGGCGAATGGTCAGAAGTTACCTACGAGTTCGCAATTGAAGAATTGGCTCCACTAACTCCGTTCAATTGGACTCTAGCATTGGACCGTAATTCTCTTTCATCTGGGGTTCATTCGGTAGAAGTTAGAGCAACTGCTTCTACAGGAAATTCTCTCCCAGTTATCGTATCTATAGAAGGTGGAGGAAATTCAAATTCGGTATCTGGGCTTTCAGCGTATCTTGCTTCTATTGCTGTTTTGTTATTCTTTGTAATCGCTTCAGGATCGGTCATTTTCTTGAACAATGGCGATGATGGAGACGATTCTTCCGAGATTCTAGAAGCTGAAATTGTAGGCGCTTCGAAAGATGCGCCTAAGTCTCGTTAGCCGGGGCTTCATAACCGACATCTGTATCCGCCATTCATGGATGAGTTCTCTGAACGGGCTCTAGCCATCCAACCTACTGGCGTTCGAAAGATGTTCGATATGGCAGGAGATGATGTAATTTCGTTTGGTTTAGGGGAACCAGATTTCCAACCTCCACAGGTAGCAATCGAAGCTATGCATCAAGCCATGTTGGCAGGTCATAACAAATATACGACTACTGCCGGACTCCCAATTTTGAGACAAAGAATCGCAGAATCTCTTCACCATTTGGAGCCACAAATGGGTGAAGAAAATGTTTGTATGACGATGAGTGGTACCAATGCTTTGCTAAATTGTGTACTTACTCTAGTAAATCCTGGGGCTAATGTATTGCTCCCTGAGCCTTATTTCCCTCTTTATGGCCCTGATGTTTTGATTGCAGGAGGGGAAGGACGTTACTATCCATGCCTTTTTGAAAATGAATTCGTTCCTTCAATTGAAGATCTTGAATCTCTTGTCGATGAAGACACAGTAGCGATTCTGTATAATTTCCCTAGCAACCCTACAGGCGCTACCTTGACAACAGAACAGAGAGATGCATTGCTTGAATTTGCTAAGAAGCATAGTCTTTGGATAATTACTGACGAAGTCTATGATCGAATAGTTTACGATGTTGAACATGTGTCGTTCTTAGGGACTGGTTATGACCGCACACTCATGATAAATTCTTTTTCGAAAACATTTGCAATGACTGGTTGGAGGATTGGTTACATCTGTTCT
>JASLJW010000108.1 GCA_030747885.1 Candidatus Thalassarchaeaceae archaeon | reverse complement strand
AGACTCTCCACTGCATTTGATTCCCCATCACTCTATGGCCGAGACCCCAACGAACGATTGGATATTTTCGGGAAGGTCTGTGAATCCGGAGTTAGCATTAGCACTGTAGATGAAATGGAACGGCTTTTCGAAGGGTTCGATCTTTGCGATTCAAATACGAGTGTCTCTTTGACTATCAATGGAAATTATTGGTGGCATCTTGCAGCATTCTTTACAGTCGCAATTAGACAACAAATTCAGAAGTTCAAAATAGAAAATAATCGAGAACCTGATTCTAGTGAAATAGCAGATATTAGAGCGCGTACCCTTTCAACTGTACGCGGTACTGTTCAAGCCGATCAACTGAAAGAATCAATGGGCCAAAACACACTTGTCCTCAACCTAGATACTGCTCTCAAATTAATGGGAGATGTTGCGGAATTTTATGTTGATAATGAAGTTCGAAACCACTACTTCGTTTCAATTTCTGGCTACCACATTGCTGAAGCCGGAGCCAATCCAATTACTCAAGCAGCATTGACATTGTCTAATGGATTGACTTATGTTGAATTATTCAAAGCAAGAGGGCTCGACCCAAACAAATTCCTTCGCAACTTTTCATGGTTCTTCTCTAACGGAATGGACCCAGAATACAGTGTAATAGGGCGCGTTTGCCGACGAATTTGGGCCATCAGCATGAAGGAAATGTATGAAGTAGAGGAGAGAGGACAGAAATTGAAGTATCATATTCAATCCTCAGGGCGTTCCCTCCATGCACAAGAATACACTTGGAATGACTATCGTACAACAATGCAGGCACTCTATGCTCTAGCTGATAATGCAAATTCCCTACATACAAATAGCCGCGATGAAGCATTTGGAACGCCTACTGAAGAAACTGTTCGGGATGCAGTGGCAATTCAACTGATTTTGAGTAGAGAATATGGTTGGCTTCAAAATGAAAATCCACTACAAGGTTCTTTCATTGCAGAATGGCTTACTGACCATGTGGAGGAAGAAATTCTCCGAGTTTTCGAAGAAATGCATCGTAGAGGCGGAGTCCTAGGTTCATTGGAAGTAAATTACCAAAGAAATAGAATCCAAGATGAATCAATGCTATATGAACATAAAAAGCACGATGGATCACTTCCAATAATTGGAGTAAATACATTCACAGATCCCGATGCTGAAGCACTATCAGCAGACAATGCTGACGCATTTGATATGGATGTAACTCGCTCTGATGAAACTGAAAAGAGAATGGTTATCGAACGAAATCGTGCCTTCCAAGTAGAACATTCTGAAGAAGCTGAAGCAGGACTGAAGAAATTGAAAGAAGCTGCAAGAAACGGAGAAAATCTGTTCTCAGTAATGATGGAAATTGTTGAACACTGTACTGTTGGACAAGTCACTCAAGCTCTATTCGAAACCGGCGGCAAATTCCGACGAAATATGTGAGAAGTTTATTCTTCATCGGAAGAAGATTCTGAATCCATTGTGAATTTGAATGCATAAACTGCAGCAATTGCACCTATCAATTGAGGGGCAAGATGCAACCAGCAATCTGCGACTGACAATTTTCCTGTTACCATCAACATCGAAGTTACAGCTGGATTGAAAGAACCTCCAGAAATTCCGCCAACAGTAATAGCGCCTGCCAATACTGTGAATGCAATTGCAGCCCCATAGAATGTATTGCCATCTTGTTCAGTTGCAACATGAAGGATGACGAACATCAGTGCAAAAGTAAACATAAATTCAGCTACAAGGACAGAATTCGTGATTTCTGCAAATTCAAACGAAACAATGGTTGCATCACCCGCAAATAGGTTTACTCCAATTAGTCCAGCAATTACACCTGCTGCTAATTGGGCCAAGAGATATAGTGGGAGGTCCTCTTTGGAACAAGCACCTCTAAGAAATAATCCAACAGATACAGCCGGATTAAAATGAGCTCCAGAAATATGTCCTAATGCATAGATCATTACCATCAGAGTTGCTGCAATAGCAAATGGTGCAAGAGAACCTCCTGAACCAAGAACTGCTGCAATAAATATGGTCATAGTGAGAAAGAAGGTCCCAATGAACTCAGAAGCCATCTTCGCATTCGATGTTGGTGTAGTCATGATTCGGCCGAGAAAATTAGAAACTTAACTATTCACATTCTCAAACATAAGATATGTAGATTTTTCATCTTTGGCAAGATGGGCAAAAGAATGTAGAACGGTTCGCTTGAACAATTCTCTGCACAATTCCAGAACAATCATCACGAACACATGACAGACCTTCGCGACCATACACTCTGAAGTTTACAGGGAACCAACCAAGATCATCTTCTCCAGACACTCCTCGAAAATCTTGGAGAGTAGAACCACCTGCCTCAATGGCATCTGAAAGGACCTCTTGGATTTGTTCGACCAACAATTCCAATCGTGAAGTAGGCGACCCATTTTTCCGAACCAAAGTAGAAGATATTCGACGAGGAGAAATCCCAGTTCTATTGAGAACCTCGTTAACGTAAATATTTCCAAGACCTGCCACTACACTTTGATCCAAGAGGGTATTTTTGATTGGACTACTACGATTTTTTAAATTCTTAGCCAATACAGTTGCATCGAAATCTTGGGACATAGGTTCAGGGCCTAAAACACTTAGAAAGCGATCTTCTTCTTCATTGACGTCTGATTCAATGAAGTGGATGTATCCGAATCGACGGGCATCAGTATATGTTGCACGTATACCCCCTTCAATATTCAAAACAAAATGATCATGGGGGCCATCTCCTGTTCCAATTACGGCACCATGTGCAAAGGTCCCTGGAGTGAATGCTATCCCTTCCCCAGTCATTGTCCAACGACCACTCATTCCCAATGAATTTAGCAAGATTGAATCATCATCTAATCGAATCAAGAGATACTTCCCTCTTCGATCAATGGTTCGAATTTTTAATCCAGTTAGCCTTTTATCGAGGTCTTTTGCAAAGGGAAATCGCAAATCAGGCCTTCTAATATCCACATTTACGATGCTTTTTCCTTCCAAATGAGGGGAAAGTCCACGACGAACTGTTTCCACCTCCGGGAGCTCGGGCATAACAGTTGGAAAAGAAAGATAGCAATGATTCTGTTTATCTTCTTTTGATGAATTAACTGAGTGATTCTTGAAGGAAATTTGTTGCAAACTCAAACGAATGTTTCCTTGCAGCCCAGTCAACGCCCTTGTTTACACCCAGATTACCTATTGCTTGGAAAACTGCAATACGATCTGCAGGTTCATTCAATGGCATCGAGACTCCTGGTTGTATTTCACCCCACATTTCACCATCTTTTCCAATCGTAACTGTTCTATGATCATCTAAACTAATCGCATGAGGTAAGAAACCGAAAGGTTCGACTGAATCAAAAGAATGGTGTGCTCCTTCGTAAACGTGAAGATTAATGTTTACTCCATGAGGAGTAATTTCCTCAATTAGATCCTTTACTAGTTTGACCGGAACCCAGTCATCTTCACTTCCATGAAGGACTAGAATTGGATTATTCGACCATCGTTGAACTTCAGGTCTAAGATGGGCAGCAGGGTAGAAGGACAAGAAGGCTGCAAATCGTTCACCATCTGGAGCCAATTGCTCAGCAATTGGATTCCAAGCACCGTATAATGCAACAGTGCCTCCTAGGCTCCATCCTGCTAAAGCAATCCTACTAGAATCGATGGAAGGGTGAGTAGAAAGCATCCGAAGAGCTTGATAGCAGTCAGCAAGCATCATTGCGTATGTCACTTGCATTTGGTCCTCGACTACTGAGTAAACCTTCCTTGAATCAAACGAATGTACTCGAAACACACAGAAACCAGATTCTAACCAATTTGTAATGTGTTCATGATGGTGTCCTCCCCAATTCAAACTACCATGTACTGCAATAACACAGGGCATCGGATCTTCACTAGGATTCTCGGGGACTAGAAGAGAACCAAATACGGGATGTTCTGGGGCCTCAGCTAATTTACAAAGAATATGGTGAATTTCAAATGGACTTGCTGACGGGTAATGAATTTGGCCAAATTCGTCCTGAGATAGAACTTGAGGTTTCTTCATATTTTTCAACTCGGCTTCTTTCAAACTTATTTTCTCGAATAAAATCCGGCCTTTTTCTCTCTGTGGTACTTCCTGCCACAATCGAGGCAGATTTCGTCATTAGATCTAGACTTCTTCTCAATACTAGTCTCATTGCATTTCGTACACTCTACTAATTTAGGCATGGTGGGTTCTTCATCCAATCCAGAAACCTTCCATCTCCTCCAATCCCATCCACAAGAGGTGCACTCAAGAATCAAATGACGGGGAGAAGTATCGGCCACCTTAACACCGGAATTTTGGCAACGATCAGGAGGGCCAGTATATTCTCCATTATTATAGAACAACTTCCAAACAGGGCAGTCTTCATCTTCCAAAATTTGACTCTCTTGACTCTTGAAACGTTCTGGAGTACAGGCTCTGCATGAACCAATGAGGTTTCCATGTTCACAAAACATCTAATCACCAATAATCCTAATTTCTTATTTTCATTCAATCGGTCGTTGAATTGCCTTAATTTCAAGAAATTCTTCAAGTCCTTCCATTCCAAGTTCTCTGCCATTTCCAGATTGCTTGTACCCTCCAAATGGGGCGCTGATGTTGAATGGGCCACCATTTATACTAACTTGACCTGTCCTCATTTTTTTAGCAAATGCAAGTGCTCTTTCATTGGAACCCCAAACTCCACCTGATAGCCCATAGATCGAATCATTAGCCAAAACAAGAGCTTCTTCTTCAGTATCATAAGTAGTGATGGTTAATACTGGACCAAATATTTCCTCTTGCCAAATTTTCATGTCGGGCGTAACATCAGAGAATGCAGTTGGACGAACGAAGAATCCACTATTACATCCATCAGGCATGCCTTCCCCTCCTGCAATTAATTTGGCTCCTTCTTCGATTCCAGATTGAATATATGAGATGACGCTCTGTTGTTGTTTGGCTGAAACCATTGGACCACAACGAGTTGAATCATCCAATGGGTTACCAGAAGTATACCCATTAACACGAGCAGATACAATTTCGATGATTTCCTCTTTGTGACTGTTTGGAATAATGAGTCGAGTTAATGCTGAACAAGTTTGACCTGAATTCTGAAAACACGCGCCAATAGCTGATTTTGCCGCACGAATAACATCTGCATCATCTAAAATGACATTAGCACTTTTCCCACCTAATTCCAATGTCACTCTCTTGACCGTAGGGGCTGCAGCCTGAGATACTCGAACTCCGGCAGAAGTAGAACCAGTAAACGAGACCATGTCTACATCTGGGTGTCCAGAGAGGACTTCTCCTACCTCACTTCCATGGCCACTGATTAGATTGAAAACACCAGCAGGCAACCCTATTTCATGCAGTATTTCTGCAAGTAAAAACGCATTTAATGGTGCTTCTTTAGAGGGTTTGAGAATCATTGTACAACCTGCAGCGATAGCAGGTGCAATCTTACCAATAATTTGGTGGAGTGGGAAATTCCAAGGTGTGATAAATGCACATACACCTACTGGTTCCTTCACAATTAAGGTGTTACGAACTTCATGTTCCCACTCAAATCCTTCTAAAATCTTGGCATATGAACGAGAAACAACTCTGGGAGTTCCTACCATTGCCATTCTACTGTATCCTATCGGAGTGCCAACTTCAGCAGTTATTGTCTGTGCAAGTTCCTCAGTATTCTCCTTGAGAGCTGCAGAAAGGTCATTCAGAATTTTCATTCTATCTGCAATCGAACTCTGTGACCAGGACTCAAATGCGGATTTAGCTGCAGAGACAGCATTTTCTACGTCTATCGAATTACCGACAGGAACTGACCCAATTATTTCTTCAGTTGCAGGATTAATAACTTCAATTTCACCCTCTCCGTTGGGTTCTACCCATTCGCCTCCGATGTACAATTGCTCGCGCCGCATCATATTGGCGAAGAAACCGCATCTTATGACTTTCATGCAATTGAAGAAGGAGTACCTCCACGGGTAATCATGACTGTGGAAGTGGTGAGAGAGGGATCAACTGCTGTTGTAACCATTTCAGGATCAAC
>JASLJW010000107.1 GCA_030747885.1 Candidatus Thalassarchaeaceae archaeon | reverse complement strand
CAGTAAGGAAAAAGAGAATTGGATTTTGGTTGAGGAGACCTTGGCAAATGCTCACATTGTTCGGGATCCAACGAGGTTAGGTGGGCTTCGAGAAGCCTTCCTTCGTTACGGTCTATTGCCTCATCCCGACGAATGGATTCGTGGGCCATACGCACTATGGGATCGTGCGGCTTTTGATCCTCGTGTTTTCTCTGCTTTGAGCCATTTTGTTTGGTTGCAACACCTTACTGGAAGTGTTGATCCATGTGGAGTATGGCAGAAAATCGAAGATGTATGTCATGAAGGTGGAATTGATGCTGGATTTGATTCTGTTGTTAATCAGATCGTTGATACAGTGGATCCATTAGATGCTGAATCCAATAATCAATCTCATGTATTGGATCGATTTGGAGTGAGTATTCCTATTTCCTTTGGAGGTTTTCAACAGGGATTACTTCGCCGATTGAGTGTGCCACTTCGAGTTCATGGGAGTCAAGCCGGGATAATAAACGATAGATTTGGTAGTGAAAATCCTGATTGGCCTTATGGAATTATTGAGGGCCTGTATTCCCATTTCCGTCTTTCTGAAATACCCGGGGATTCCGATAATCCATTCGGTGATGACGATGATGACTTCGAACTTACTCCTTAGAGTGGTTATTCATTTCGCCGTAGTGCAATAGCAATCATCACTGCCATTACAATTAATTCTGCACCGAACCCTGGTGTTGTTTCAGTTTCCTCTGGTTTATCTTCGTTCCATGGAAGGATGATATTTGACGAATTATCATCATTATTAGCTACTGTGAAAATAAGTGTTGACCCAGTTGTAATGGTTAGTGATTCGGGCTCGATTTCTAGGCTTGATACAGTGATATTGTATGTTTGTGCTTCACCTTGGATTATACTCAGTTCTAGAGTTGCTCCTTGATTAATTCCATAATAGGTATGAACAATGTTTTTGTCATAAGTTGTTTCATAACGACATGCCAAAGTGTTTAGGCATACTTCATCCATCCAATTTGGTAGTGTGTATTCGTATACTTCGTTTGGATCCATCATCGAATCTTCTTCAGGACCTGGGATGTAAATCTCCGCAGATACTGAGGGGATGGCAATTAGAAGAGTGCCTAGAATGACCCCAAGAACCGCACGCATGGCTCAATGGTGTTTGATTTAGTTCATCTGTATATCGCTTATCAGACTAAATTTTAGCACTTTCAACACTTTCAATCCAATCTTCGATAATTGGTCGTACATCCGCTTCGTGAGCAAATTGATTGCTAGGGACTTCCACAATTTCCCCGTTTGGCAAAATTTCTGCAATTTTAAGAGCATCATCATGAGCATGCAGGGAATCTGATTTTGCAACACAGATTGCTATCGGGGCAATTACATTCTCTAGGTTTGGCCAAATTGAGTATGCCCTATTTGCCTTAGTTGAGAGTTTCAATCGACGCATATCTGCGTTTTTCATAGTACGAGTATAACGAATCTTTTGTCCGGGTTCTTTGACTTTCCACTTCATGTAGGGGATTGCAATCATTCTCATCATTGGAGGATAGAACCACCATGGCATACTTGTCATAATTGCCATCCACCATGGAAATCGAAATTCTGCGTTAGGTGCAAGTAAGAATGCGGAATTGACCTCTAAGTCCCCTGTTTTCAGCCCTTCAATAACACTTGTCGAACCAAGAGATGAAGCAAACCAATCACATTTTGAAGGTTCTAAGTTGAGATTTCTAACTACTGCATCCATGTCTTTTGCATGTGTCCGAATTGAATAATCGGTGAAACGTTCACGATAATTTTCAGGACTCTTGGTAAAATTCTTTTCTCGTGTTTCGATATAGTAAACAGGTCGATGTTGCACCCAATCTTTCAGTAGTGGGATCCAACCCTCAACTACTGAAGTCCACCCCGGTATCACGATTATTGGTTTTTTACTACCTTTTTGTTTATCTCTGGGAGTCCAAGAAAGTACATGCAGGAACCACCCATTTTCTCCTTCGATCATCCTCGATTCGAATTCCGATGAGCTGGATTCGAGAGGGTCATCCATGAACCTCATAGTGGGGGTCATCGCATCATGATGTCGCTAATTGAGGCTGATATGGTAAGACTTGAGATAGACGAACTCCTCCGGGAAACGTGCGAGCACTCTGTACTCTTCTTGTTTTGTTGCTAATCGCCCCCGTGGTTAATGCTCAAAGTTTGAATGAAGCACTTCAAGAATGCCCGGGTACAATGATAGGAAGTACTCAACCACAGCAAATCCATTTGCAAGAAACTGGCGACCCTAGTTCTATGACTGTTATTTGGGCTACAATGGGACGTTCAACAGGAGAAGTAGAATGGAATGGTGTTACAGCATCAAGTTCAGATTACTGTTACAATCATGACATGGCTTTCCATATGGCGACCATGACCGATTTGATTCCCGGTGAGGAAGTGACCTATAGAGTAGGAAATGGAGGTTCTTGGTCAAATACGTACACATTCACACCTATTGTTCAGACAGCCAATCATTTCGAGTGGATTTCAATTGCTGATCATGGTGATTCAAGTGAGGCAATGGATGTGAGTGATGCGATAATTTCTGATAATAATGCCCAATTGGTGACGATATCAGGCGATATTTCGTATGCAGATGGCGAACAATCAAGTTGGGATGATTGGTTCAATTATCAACAAGATAGCATGACTAAAATTCCGTGGTTAACAGCAGCGGGGAATCATGAGAATGAACCAGGTTACGGATTCATTCCTTACGAACATCGATTTGATTCTGATGGGGAAATTGAGTCCGAAATCTTCTGGTATAGCAGAGATTACCCTGGTGTACATATGGTATTCATGTCTACTGAGCACGATTATAATCAAGGCAGCACCCAGTATAATTGGTTGGAACAAGATCTTTCATCAGTAAATCGTGAAGAAACACCGTTTGTGATTGTGTATGGGCACAAACCAATGTATTCTAGCAATAGTTATCACGGTTCAGAAGTTGAATTAAGAGATTCATTGGAAGATCTCTATTTTGATATGGGTGTTGATTTGGTGATTGCAGGACACGATCATTTCTATGAAAGAACCTGGCCAGTTTTCTCAGAACAACCCATGAATCAAGGTCTAGATAATCGATTTGCTAGGGGGCATGCTCCAATTCATCTAGTGATTGGGATTGCTGGTCGTTCAGCATACGAAGAGTTAGATGAACCTCAACCAAGTTGGAGTGCTTTTCGAGAGAATAGTTCCTATGGTTGGACTCGATTGGTGTATGATGGAGATGCGAGAGAGATATCATTTACACATCATCGAATTGATGGTACAATTGGTGATCAATTTGTATTGCAAGAAGCACCAATGAATATTGAAAATGAAGATGAATTTCTTGGAGTTCCAGGATTCAGTTCATTACTTCCGATTCTCGCAATGTTTGGGGCTGCAATACAAAGATTCAC
>JASLJW010000106.1 GCA_030747885.1 Candidatus Thalassarchaeaceae archaeon | reverse complement strand
CTATTGGGGATCGAAGAGATGGAGGATTGATTGCAGGTCTTGGTTTCAATACAGATATCCCAATTGGTAATGAAAATCATACATTGGAAATTTCCAACGAAGGATTCCAGAATTTCTCTGTAGCGATTTCTGATGAAATTGCTCGAACAATCGAACAGACAAATCAGGATTTACAAGAAATAGTAGATGAAGCAAACGAAGAGATCCAATCGGAAATAGAAGCACAAGATCTTCCAGCAGGTATCGATTTTAATGGCATAGCAATTGATCTTTCAGGAATCAGATTGATTGCACAGATCGGTGATTTACTGGAAGTAACAGGAAATGAATTGAGCGATGCTGAACCGATAGTCATTGGTGCATCATTAGAACCGATGACGATGAGGTTTGGAGTAAATGACAATAAGGAATTGGCATTTGTTACATCACCTGCTTATTTTTCAGCAGAAATAGCAGAATCTTTAGCGTCTTCCATCTTTGATTCAAGGGCGGTCAGTTCAGGAATGAGGGGCTTTGCAACTCCAATGATTGATGAAGAAGTTCCGGCAATTGGAGAAAATGTAGAAGGCATGATTGTACGACCAAGCATCAAAATTGAACTTGGATTCCCTCAGGGTCTTGGGGTAAGTGAGTTCACTAGTCAGAAAGGAAATGGTGAGATTGAAAGTATTGAAGGTCGCCAACATTTGACCTATATTCTCCCTCTTTGCGATTCTGATCCTTGCGAGGAAACCACAGATCGTGTGACTGTAGGATTTGTATTGGGTTACGAATTTATTTTGATTGAATTAATGCCCTATCTTCTAGGTATTCTTGGACTCTTCACCCTCATAATTTTCCGTAGAAGTTCAAAGAGGGCGAAAAAGAAGAAGAAACTGGAACAGGAGAAGAAGCGCGCTAGAATGGCTGCCAAGCAGAATACTGCAGAGGTATTGTTGGAAGATGCAGGAGTGCCCCCTCCAGGTGTTGATTGGGAATCTTCAGGAGGATGGGGTGTGGACCCTTGGGATGATCCATTTGATGATCCTGCCGATATCTATATGCAAGGTCGAAAGAGACGTTGATTGTTATTGTAGATATTCGATAATTCTCTTTGCCATCTCATTACCAATTCCGGGAACTTTGTTCAGTTCATCCAAGGTTGCATGGTCAATTCCTTTCCTTCCTCCAAAATGTCTGAGAAGACTTTGTAGTTTCTTCGCCCCCAGTCCTGGAACTTCTTCAAGCGGATCAGAAATCGAAGATCGAGATCGACGTTTTCGATGAAATTTATTCACAAATCGATGAGCTTCATCTCTAGCGAAAGTGAACAATCGTCCCCGACGGTCCAAGATAATCGGCTCCTTTCCAGGAATGAATAGGGTTTCCTCTTTTTTCGCAAGAGCTGCGTACTTGATTTCATTCTCAAGATTATTTTCTTGCAATAGATTTTCCATCATACTAAGATGTGTACTTCCACCATCAAGAAGGATTAGGTCTGGCCAAATTTCTTGCCTTTTTATCCATCTTCCGATAACCTCCTTCATCATTCGCAGGTCATCCATTGAATCAGATTTTATGGTGAATGTTCGATACTCTTTCTTTGAGGGTTTACCATTGCGAAGACTGATGCACGCACCTACTCTTTCTTCACCTTGAAGTTGAGCCATATCGAAACAAACAATGTGTGCTAAACTTTCAGCATCAATCAATCCCATTGCATCTTCTACTGACATTATTTCGATGTTCTTGTATGCCTTGTCGGAATTCATTTCTGCATGAAATTTAGCATTTGAGTCAGCCATTGATCGAAGTTTGGCCAATTCTCCTCTCAAGGGCACTCGTATCTCCACTGCCCCTCCTCTTCGTTCAGAAATCCATTGGTTCATCCATTCAGAAACAGCACAAGGAACAAGGAGTCTTCTTGGAGGTTTTCTAGAAGAATAATGTTCACTGAGTACGAGTGCTATGGATTCTACAATTTCTCCTCTATGGATTAATGGATATTGGACCTGTCCCTGTATTATTCCTTCTTTGGTGTGGAGAATTACAACTGTCCCCATTTCTCCGATTGAATAGAATCCGACGGCATCACAATCTTGGTAAAAACGAGAGTGAATGATTTGTTGAGAGATAGTCTGTTGAACTGCTGCAATCAGATCTCTACTTTTTGCAGCAGCTTCGTATCTGAGATTTTGACTATGTTCATCCATCTCATTTTGGAGACTTTCTATCAAAATAGTTGCATCCCCATCTAAGACAGATTTTGTTGCATTGATTCTTTGATCATAACTTTCACTTTCTTCAGTTTCGATATACCCGAATGGAAGGTTGTTGCGTTCATCCCTTATTCCAAAATGTCTTCTCAAGAGTTGAATCACCCGTTTGGCTGCTCCTGCATCTGGAAATGGCCCCCATCTTGTTGCATCATTTGGGGGATGTCGAGAATACATTATTCGAGGAAATTTTTCTGATGTGATTGCAATGAAAGGGAATGATTTGTCGTCCTTTAACAGAGAATTATATCTTGGTTTATGTTCTCTAATTAGTTGACGTTCTAGCATCAATGCCTCACTAGGATTCTGTGTGACAATATAATCAATCACATCTGATTCTTCCACCAATGAAGGAATCATCTTTCGATCAGGATTCTTGGAGAAGTAAGACCTCACTCTTTCCTTTAGGACAGTGGCCTTTCCTACATACATCACTGTCCCATCTACTTGTTTGAACAAGTAAACACCCGGTTTTGCAGGGAGTTCCAAGGCGCTCCCATCAACGGGCATGTTGATGCGAGGAGCGCGGGGACTCAAGAACTCCCTCCCTCCTGCTTGGGTCATGGGACTGTCCCTCGGAGATCGCCTTCTCAAGTTGTTATCCGAGCAGCCGGAGTCATTGGTGAGTGCTTGGGATGTGCCTCGTTCTGTATCTCTACCGGGGCTCAGTGAACGGTTAGGAGTGGTCAGATCAGCTCTTCACGGACACATCAAGAAATTGCAAGAAGATGGTTTAATTCTAACAAGGCAGGCACATGTCATCGAGGGCGGTTCAAGAAAAAGGACCGTAATTCATCCAACGACAGAAGGGAGAAGAAAAGCATCATCCTTTGTGGATGAGAAATTCTCTTCAATTGGTGAAATTCTAGGGAATCCCCCACCAATGGCAGATATCGTTGGAAGGGAGGAATCCATCAATTCAATTTTCTCAAAAATTCTTGATGGGCAATCAATCGTTTTGACGGGTTTACCTGGCATAGGCAAAACTGCATTAATTCGATGTGTGGCACAATTGTTGATTGATGAAGGAAGGACGATTCGTTGGATGAGATTCGATATTGATTCCGATGCTCTTTCAGTTGGTAAAGCCTTAATCGGTCCTGAAGGGCCATCAATTGCAGAAGCAATCGTGGGTATTTTGCCTGCAAATGATATTGTCGTTTTTGATGAAATTCAGGAGGTCCATCCACGCCATTTGCCTAAGGTAGTCGAACTTTGTCATCTAATGATGGAAAGAGGCAATTGCATCCTCGTATCTAGGGCACCTGTTCCATCTGGAATTGATGGTGAATCAATTCGAATTGAAGGCCTTTCTGTTGAATCGGCAAGAACAATCCTCGGCGATCAGGTTGATGAAAAATTGGGATTAGAAGTTGCATCCGCTTTGGGAGGGCACCCACTTGCTCTGGGATTATGGTCTCCAGACGATACATTGCCTACTGCATCTGATGCAGTAGTCTCTTTTGTTCAAGAGACTGTTTTGGATCATCTTGATGCCGAGGAAGAAGCAACCTTTGATGAATTAGCGATTTCCCCAATTCCGTTGCAAATTGACGAACTTTCACGTCCTGAGAGAGTGGGTAATCTCGACGATCGTGCCCTCATCCGGTGGCACTCAGATGGAATGGAGGGGCAACATTTGATTGAGAATGTCAGAAAAGAATCTTGGTCAAATGAAGAAAGAGAAAGTGAACATCGTTTGTTGGCTGATTGGTGGTCTTCACGAGATGGAACCCGAGCACGTCGTATCGAATTATATCACCGGATTGGCGCCAAAGACTTGGAATTACCATCTTTACTACTTTCTTCATTGGATGAAATAAATTCAGAAATTCCAGCGGCTTCTGCTACACTCGTTGAAGATGCTTTAATTCAACATCCTGATCATTCTAATTTGCGTTTAGCAGCAGCAAGAATTGCCTTGGATAGAGCAGAATTAGATGTGGTAGAAAGACATCTTGATTTGATGGATTCTAGTCCTGAGAAACGATTGTTGAATTCTAGATTATTGCGGATTAATGGTGATTCAGATAAAGCAGATGAAGAAGAAATAGAATCCCTTCAAGAATTGGATGATGAAGGTCGCCTTCGTTATGGATTAGCAGCAATAGTTCGTAGGATTGATGATCGTTTACCAGGGAATTGGAAAATGGAAGAGGCCGAAATTTTGCTTGAACAGTTGGATGAATTTGAGAGCTCATTACCGTCTGAACATCCTCTCACACCACCAGCTAGAACTGCTGCATCCATTGCAAGAATCAGTATTTATTTGGGTTCAAATTCCATTGCAGAGGCTTCTGGAATCTTGGATCGTTTGACCTCCATAGCAGGGCCAAGAGATCCAATTATCCGTCGTCTCAGGCTTAGATTAGACATCATTGATGCTGATGAGAATGAGATTGCATTATTGGCAGCGAGAATTGAGGCTGAACCCGATATTTCAGAGAGATCTCGGCTCTTGCATTCTCTAATAGATACTAGCAATGATCTATCGCCTGCATTGGTTGCTGCTTTCGAAAGGTCCCTTCTTACTTCACTTCCAGAACATACTACTACTGGTCGGCGTTTACTTGCTGCTAGATGGAGGATTGTTGCTAGAATTCACCCTGAAAATGCCATTCATGCTCTCCAAGAATCGGTGCATCTACATCGAATTTCAGGTTGCACGAATATAGCAAATCAACTTCTGAAAGAAGCTCATAGATTGATATGAATCAAATTTGAGAACCAATAAGAGTTCGAGTACCAAGAATCCCGTCTATTTTCCGAATTTCTTCCATTATACATCGAGTTAAATCTACTTCATCGTCAGCCACTACTTTGACCAATACATCGAATTCTCCAAAGATTCCCCATCTTTGTTCTACCATTTCAATTTCTCCAATTGCTTGGCGAACATCTGCTTCTCTTCCTGTCTCGGTGGTGATGAGTACAAATCCAACTGCCATTTTATTTCCTCCTAATAATCCACCGTAATTAGAGTCTCAGTATCTCGAATTCCTTCTATTGTTCTGAATGTGCCCAAAAGGATCTTTGCTAGTTCATTTGAGTTGTCTGCTCCAATCCGTGCAATCAAATCATGTTCCCCATATAGGACATGAACTTCCATTACACATCCTAAGTCACTAAGGGAAAGATAGACATCACGTTCCTTTCCTGGAACTGTTTTGATTAGGATGAAGGCAGTTCCCATCTCTCTCCCTATATTACGGGAAGCGGGACCCCCTTTGAACTATTCCATTCAAGAAATATTCAACGAACAGGGGACCGCAGGGTTGATTCATGTTCTGAAATGGTCATGAGGATATGTACAGGCGGGCGTCACTTCTGGTGGTCCTGTTTTTGGCCGCATCATTTTCTCCCTTTCTTAGTGTAGTAGAGCAACTAGAAGAGGATGCTGATACGTATTCTAGTGTTTCACAAAGAGCAGTTACGACATGGAGTGGAGTGGTTCAACTTCAGTCATCCTACACAGTTCAATCTTCTGATGAACTGAGAGTTCTTGCCGGCACCTCGATTGAGATGCCACTTGGTGCTCGTATCTATGTTGAAGGTAGATTAACGATGCTTGGTGGAGAAACTGCACCAGTAGTAATGATGTCTGGAATTTCAACCCAATCACATGAGGGAATTCAATTCAATACGACTTCTAATGGTCGTGGTTCTATCATTCGAAATTTGACCATAGACAATGCTGATTTTGGGGTAACTGTTTACGGTAGTGATCCATTAATGGACAATGTAACTGTTCTAGATCCGGATTATGTCGGTGTCGATTTATTCAGTTCAGCCACTCCAGTAATTCAAAATCTCCACATCGATGAAGCAGGTCAGGATTTGCATGGTTTCTCTAGCACTTGGAGATATGGAATTGGTCTTTCAGTTGGCGCTAGTTCTGCTCCAGTTGTTACAGGACTGAAAGTGAATGATGCCATCACTCGAGGGATCAATGTCTGGGGTGGTTCTGGAGGACTAATTCGAGATGTAGATATCCACAATATTTCCTTGGCAACTCAAGCTATAGCCACTGGAATTTGGGTTGAGGATTCAATTCTGTTGTTCCAAAATGTTACAGTCAATAGATCAGATCATGGTGTTTTCGTCAGACATATATCTGAATCAGGAACTACTCGTCCGACATTTCGTGATTTAACAGTAGAGAATTCGATGTATGTGGGAATTTTCGTTGAAAGATACAATCACACATTGTACAGCAATATTCCAATGAATGCGCAATTCGAAGATCTTGTGCTTAGAGGAACGGGGGGTCCAGAATCCAAGGCTCCTGGACAATGTACTGCTGCTTTGAACATCAATACTTCAGGAGTTTACATCGAGGATGGTTTGATAGAAAACAATGATTGTATTGGATTCCGAGGTTACATGATAGGTTCATCTACCACAATTAATGGCCTCACGATTCGAAATTCAGGTGATTCTTCTTCCAATGAAGCACCACTTCAATCTGGATTCTATTTGCGTTCTGCAAATTGGGCACCTGTGATTGATAATTTGGAAGTTTCTGGTTCTATTGGGGCAGGAATTCATCTTATGAAATCAAGCCTCCGTGGATCAGATTGGAATGTTAACAACAATTCTGGAGTGGGCCTACATATTCAGGAATCTCATCCTGAAATAGAAGGTTTAGATTCCATGGATAATGGATTAAATGGAGTCTATGTCTATGATGCAAGCAATGTCTTACTGGTTAACGCATCATCTGCTAGAAATGGGGTAAATGCTACTGGAATTTCCGATGGTGTTGGTTTCTTCTATCAGGAATCCAATACTTTGACTGCTAGTACAAAGGATGTGACCTGCAGAACTTGCTCAAGTGTTGATGATGCTCAGGGCGGAATCATGGTTGAGGATAGTATTGATCTTATTTTGGAGAATCATTCAATTTCATTACCGGTGGGAGTTGGTCCAGCCATTCGAGTTGATAATTCCGGAATTAGTTTTCCAGGAGTGATTTCAATTTCAGGAATGAATATCCATCAGGAGGAACCATCAACTCAGGCAGTGGCAATTACCTCATCTGATGCAATTATTGACGACCTAGTTCTTTCTGGGAACCATAGTGGAATTCTTTGGTCCGGAACAGGTTCTTCTGGTTTGGATTCTCATCTCAATAATTCTGTAATCGTAGGACAGAATTGTCTTGTTTTGAGTAATCATGCTAACCTTTCCATTCGTTCTCCAAATTATTCAATGTGTACAGGAGGTTTCACAGTCCAATCTTCCAATGTTTCATTTTTCGATGCTCCTGATTCCAGCGCATTTCAACTTACTCAACCTGGAATTGCACAGACCAATCATGTTCAATGGATTTCATCAGGTCTACCTCCGAGTTTGAATCTAGGTGGAAATTCTCAATTCGACACCATGTGGATGATTCATGTTTGGGCAGTTAATCAGAATGGTTTCGGTCTTCCTTTTGCGGTAGTAAATTTGTCTTTTGATCAAATTGAATCTCCAATTCAACATACTGTTCCCTATGCTGGAAATTCAATCCTAGGCCCGTTTGTAGGCACTAGGACGACAACACTAGGCTCAACAAGTGTCAATGATTTCTGGACTGGATGCGAATATTCCTCAACACGAAATGATACGGGACCAGTTCTTTTGGACATGGATAGAACATCTGTTTGTGAAATTCAATTGCCTGACCAACCGCCTCTAATTTTATGGTCAACTCCGATTGACGAAATGATTTACCCCTCAGGTGGTGAGGTGATTTTCAATGCTTCAGAAACATGGGATCTTGAGAATCAAGATTTGACGTATTCATGGAACAGTAGCTTAGATGGGAACCTCATTCTCTCTTGTACACAAGGAATTAGTTCTGAGAACAATCAGTCGTTTTTTGTTGCAAATGATTTGATTCCTGGATGTTTGTCTGATGGCACCCATGATCTTACTCTCGAGGTATGTGATACATCCAACAATTGTGCTTCCGAGACACGTCGAATCGAATTGACAAATCTTCCTCCCTCCATTTCTGTGGTTCTCAATCCTCTTGCTGATGTTACTAATCGTATTCTTTTGTCTAGAACTCAGGTATTGCATCTTAATGCGAGTGCTTCGATAGATCCAGAGAATCAACCATTTGAGACCAGTTTAGATGTTTCATTTTCAGAATGGGCAGATGATCCTGGGGATTGTTCTACTCCGAATTGTCCACTGGAATACAATGTGTCTTTCGAAGATTCCCCCATTGATGTTTTTGATCTTATATTCGTTATCGGAGATGGTCTGAACACTCCTTTAACCTATACCTGGTCAGTTGAATTGTACAACGAATTACCATCACCAGATCTTCAAATTTCCCGTTTGAACAATCTATCTTCCTCTGAGGTCACGCTGGATGCAAGTGGAACAGTTGATCCAGAAGGTGATCAAATCACTTACAGTTTCCATTCCAATATAGATGGAGATCTAGGAACTAGATCTGCACATTCCGTTACAGGTGGTACTCCTCCACCTGTAGGTGTTTGGATTGGTCATTTATCCCCTGGTCCACATACCATCACATTGGGTGTGGGGGATTCAGATTCATCACACTCTGGTATTGAGGCCACACTTAGTGTATTGTTGGTTGTGAATAATTCAGTCCCAGTCGCATCCATTTCTTCTCCATCTACCGGTTATTCAACTGACTCATCAGATCTCATACGATTCGATGCTTCAGGTTCTGGTGATTGGGATATTCCTTGTGATACTATAGACGAAAATTTGACTCAAATTCTATGCAATCCATATGGCGGTTCTGGTGACTTGGTTAGTGTATTGTGGACATCTGATCAATTATCCGAACCATTGGGTAGTGGTTGGATTTTGGATTCTAGACTTTCTGCTGGGGTGCATGATGTTACATTGACTGTTGATGATGGATCTGGCGAAGCTTCTCAGAGCACTATTCGAATCGATGTAGCTGCAAGCGCACCATTGTTGATTCTCGATTCACCAATTGCTGGAGCAGTGGTTGATAGTGACGCTCCAATATTGTTTGATTTCAGACATTCGTACGACCCTGATGGAGATTTATTCAATGTCACAATTACTAGTGATCTTGAATCTGAACCTATGGTGGAAAATGGAACAATTGATTTCTGGTACAATGATTACATGTCTGCTGGAGATCATATCCTAACATTCACATTGACTGATGAAACTGGCTTGTCTCGAATTCATACTCAATCTATCCAAGTTCTACCTTCGGATCCCTTTGCCGTAATTGCAAATGTTTCGGAAGGTGCATCGATTCCCCCAGGTGGAGTCATTGAAGTGATTGGAGCTGATTCATATGATTATGACAACGATATTTTCCGCTATGAATGGCGAATTGATTCTCCAGGAGGTACAGTAATTTCTACAATGCCTAATCTTACCTACAAACCTACACCTGGTCTTCATTTAATTCACTTAACTGTGGTTGATCAGAGGGGTGGAAGCAGTTCAGCAAGTGTGAACATTACCTCGATGTCGAGTTCCCCACGTCTGAGTGATTTGATGTACGAACCATCGGGAATCATTGCAGACGTAAATATCCAAATGGTGGTATCAGTAATTCTCGATGATCCTGATGGTACAACAAATCAGGTTCAGGCTAGAATTGCAATGAATGGGGTAGGAGATATTTTCTCTCTAAATGACAATGGTTCGGGTGCTGATACCGTTGCTGGAGATGGAATCTGGACCGGTTCAATTTCTTGGATTCCACCAGGGACAGGTTACGCGAAAATAGAGGCTTGGGCTACGGATGGGGACACTGTTTCCTTACCAATATCTCAACAGATTGAGGTTATTGGACCAGTCGATTCAGGTGGTTTGTTATCTTCAATCGCAGAGGATTTCGGTAGCATAATTTTGGTAATTCTTGTAATGCTTGCAATTGTTGGCGGGACATTTATGCTAAATCGAAGAAGAAATATGCAGAGAGACTTGGACCTCATTCAATCATGGAGCAGTTTGCCGAATGATGCATCCCAATCATGGGATGGAACCAGTGAAGTGGTCGCTGCAGAGGAAGAATTAGTTGCGGAGAAATCTATCGAGACATCTCTAGCAAATGAGGACAATGAAGAGACTGAAGGAAAAACAAGAGGCACTGACCTAGATTGGGATTCAGTCTGAATCTGGTCCCCAAGGTGTTTTTGCCTTAGCAAGTCCAAATCTCATACCAAAAAGGAATCGTAGATTTTTCCATCCATCTCCCCAAGTATTGATCTCAGCTTCTCCAACTCTAACTCTGTAAGGCACACTAATTTCAATCGCTTTCTTCTTCCCAATGTATCTGCGTGCGCGAATCTTGAATTCTTCTGAAAGAGGCATTCCATCATTTGTGGGCCTCATTCTTGTATCTTCAAGGATTGACTTGCGGAAAACCCACATTCCACTCTGAGAATCGTGAACTCCATACCAAAATAGGAATCTAGCGGTTGTAGACAGGACCCAGTTTCCTAGGCCATGAAGGCCAGACATTGCACCATCTTCAGCTCTTCTTAGTCGATCGCAGGTAATCCACGACAGATCCTCATCCAATAATTTTCTAACTAATCCTGGTACTTCTTCACCGGGGTAGGTACAATCAGCATCCATAGTTACGATAACATCTCCAGGAGCCATAGCAAATCCTGTTCGATAGGCTCGCCCATAACCTCGTCTTGGCTCGAGATATACACTTGCACCTTCCTGTTCTGCAAGTTCTCGAGTTCGATCTGTTGAATTTCCATCGATGATAAGGAAATCTAGTTTCTCACACCACCCATCATTGGGAACTGAACGAATCGTATCAACGATTGCCGCTTCTTCATTTCGGGTAGGAATAACCACTGTCACATGGACAGGTAACGCATCTGCCATGGCTCAAAGGGCAAGGTCCTTTGTTTTGAATCATTCCGAAAATTGTCTTTTTTTGGGAAAAATCGTCTGAATTTCCGACGGAACTGATTTACGCGTTTGTACGACTCCATCTACGATGGAGCGCGACGCCTCTTTCACCTCGGCCCCCTCATCGGGCT
>JASLJW010000105.1 GCA_030747885.1 Candidatus Thalassarchaeaceae archaeon | reverse complement strand
TCCTTCCTGAGCAAATCAGAATTGCATTATTTTCAGCTAGCATGGAAGGGGACCCTCCACACCTATTGATTTCAGGACCAGCAGGCAGTGGAAAAACTACTGCTTGGAAATTAATTGCTCGCCAAGTTCTTGGCCCAGGATGGAAGGCAACCCATCATGTGCTTCAAGCTAGAGATATTGCAGGGTCATCAGGAGCAATGGGGAAGTTTGAGGATTTCTTGAGAGATGGCTCTAATTCATCATCATCATTAGCAAATAGGACTAGTTTGGATGCTTTTGATCGTTCACTTTGGTCTTCCAGTTCTGACGACCCTCCACCCGGAGGATCTGAGATCGATCTCGAAGACGGCCGAATTCCTATTTCGCGAATAATAATCATTGAAGATGCGGATCATCTCGGAATGAAAAGACAAGCATATCTCCGTCGTATGATGGAAAAATCAGGAAAAACATCTCGGTTTATTTTAGTTGCAAGATCTCCAAGTAGAATCATTGATGCTTTGAGGTCGCGAACAAGATCCATTCGATTTCCATCGGTTCCATCAGATAAAATCGAGAAATTATTACGGAAAATTGCTCAAGAAGAAAAGACAACAGTTTCTGATGGCGTATTTGGAGACATAGCTCACATTTCTAATGGTGATTTACGCAAAGCAATTTTCACTCTTGATTTACTTGTTCATAGAGGGTTAGCGCATGATCGAGAAGCAGTCGTTCGATTAGTAAACGCAGTCACATTACAAGCAGGACGTCAAATGGTTGAATTGGCCATTCGTGGAAGAGTCAATGAATGGAAAATGGAAAAGATTGGCAATAGAAGACAACGCACACCATCTGGAGCATTACGGGAATTAGACCGCATGTTGCGAGAGCATGCACTTGAAGGAAGTGACATTGTCAATCAGGTACATATGGCAGTAATGAGCGGCCGACTTTCAATCCCCGAAATAATGCGTCAAGAACTCCTTGACGTATTAGCCCTCACAGAGGTTGAAATGATTGGTACACAAAATCCTAGAATTCATCTCCATGATTTATTGCATCAATATGGGGCGATAGGTCGCTCATATGGACTATCTGTTGGTTAAGCGGGCGCGGCAGGATTCGAACCCGCGGTCCCCGGCTTAGGAGGCCGGTGCATTATCCAGGCTATGCTACACGCCCATTCCAAAGGGAATCGCTCCCCCTTCATGAATCAATGCGATGGGATGAAGGGGGTTGGGGTAAACGGAGCGTCGTGGAAGGCGACGAATCCCTTGATTTATCTTCGGCCACCCCCCTTGAGATTCCAGATCCTGAGGGAAACCTTCCTTCATTGGGTGAATACACTGATGTTAAGGAAGATAGAACCGATCGAATAAGAAACATCGCAGTGAATTTTTCATCTTCATTGCCACTCAAACTTCTTAGGTTATTATTGGGTCCTTTGATGATTGTTTCATTGATTACGTTGATGGTATTTTCAGAACAAATAGACTCTCTTCAAATGGGGATTTTCATGATATTATTTCCCCTATTTTCCCTTCTCCCTTCTTGGTTTGCATCAGAGATGCAATTCATTACTTCTGAGAATGATTTTGGTCCAAACAAAGGAACAGATCGAATGTCTTTGAACTCATTTCCAGGTGCTGAAAGAATTCGAAGTATGATTCGTGAAAATAGATTAAATGAACGAATACGAATTCTTACAGTTTCTTCTGTAGGGATTTTAGTAATGTTACAAGATTATTTTGAACAAGGCAGCCCTGGAAATGTATTGATTTTGATGACTAGCCTAATCCTATTGTCTATTGGTGTGGCCCAAACAATTCGATTAGAACGATCAATACAAATGCGATCTACGGAATTCAAATATCTTCCATTTCATGCCCCCACTCAACATGGTAGTCAAATGCACACTGTACTTAGCGATTTGATTGAAGCACACATGGACCCCGATTCCGCATCTCAATGGTCAGCTTGGTTGGATGAACTAAAACCATCTATCAGAAACAAACTCCCCCCCGCACTCGCCAGAGAACGAATTGTTCAAGCAATTTACCTATCGAATATGACTGGTGAAGATGGTACAAATGCATGGAAACTCAATAACATCTTAACTTCCATTGTTCGAAGAGAAATGCGAGATTTGATTATGGAACAACAAGGTTCTGTGCAAGCATTTGACGATGATGAAACAAAGACTAGTGGGAATAAATCACTCCCGTTTAACACCACAACATTAGCCCGTTTGTTAGAACATACAGAAGCATGGCAACCAGGGCTATTCAGGATAATCCGCAGGGTTAGAAATGACATATTATCCGGTAATGTTTCTCTCACTGATTCTGAATGGAGAATGGATCACGATTTACCTTTGACTTGTGCGGATGGGCAGGGTGATTTGTTTCTCATGGTTCATAATTTTGGCGAAAAGGAGCAAACAGTAGAAGTAGAAGTCGTTGTCCCTGAAGGTTTGCCAATTACTCAAACATTCAGAGTGACTCCTCAACCAACTCCTCAACTCCCAGCAGCAATTCCACTAAACAGCATGTCCATGACGGAAACACTAGCAGATCGCCTATCTATATTGATGGAAAGGGGACTTGTTCTCTGGATTGGATTAGCATGGTCTTCCAAGACAAGGGGCAATCACCCCGTTCAAATTCATCTTAGAAAAGAGGGTGGTGAAACAATTGAATCAGTTATTTTGACCACAGATGTTCAACAACGTAGTGGGGGTTCAGGAAGCACTCAGGTGCGAATGAGACGTGCTAGTAGTTTAGGAATTGAAGCACTTCGAGATGTTCGTGGAACACTAAAGATGAGATGACCTCACAACCAATCTCGCCGCCGCGTTTATGTTGTTGCTTCTAGTGGACGGCTCATCGGGTGAGTCAATGGAGTCATGGGATGTCATTGTCATTGGTTCTGGTATTGCTGCATTGAGGTCAGCAATTGCAGCATCAGATGCTGGTGCTACAGTATCTGTGATTGGAACTAATGGGCCAGGTAGTGGACAGTCTATGACCGGCTCAACAGGATTTGCAGCCTCTATCGCAGAAGCTGACCATATTGCACATGTTGAGAACACAGCATCTGCAGGACTTGGACTAACAAACTCAGTAGTTGTTGAACAAAGATGCTCTTTAGCAACATCTCATCTTATTGAACTTGAACGATGGGGATTGAATCTCCAGAGAAACGGATCAGGATCCCCATATTCAGCAAAAGCCCCTGGACACACTTCACCTCGATTGTGTTGTGCCGGTGACTCAACTGGTAGAGAGATAGTCAGAATATTAGAAGAGCAATGCATGAAAAGAGGAATCCCGCGGAAACACGATTTACAAGTTATTTCGATTTGTAATGAAAGTGAACGAATTAGAGGCGTAGTAGTTTTAGATATCCAAACAGGGGTAATTGCCCCTATACAAGGGAAAGCCGTAATTTTGGCTACTGACGATCATTCTGGACTATGGAATGACGAAGGAGGTTCTGGACTAGGCTCATCTCTGGCATTGAGGGCAGGAGCTAAACTTAGTGGAATGGAATTTGTTTCATGGTATCCATTTTGTGTTCCGACTTCCAATTACCGCCTCCCTATTTCATTGATTGATGCAGGAGCAAGATTACGAACTTCCAATGGAGATGATGTTGAAATAACTGGATCCATGACTGAAATTTCAATTTCGTTGATGGAAGAAACCCATGTATTGGATGCTAGATCTGTTCCTAAATCCCAAAGAGGATGGTTTGCAACCACTGAGCAAATTCTCGCCTCTCGTTTTGGAATAGATATTTGGACAGATGTAGTACCAATCGAACCTCAACCAGATTATGCGATAGGAGGAGTAGTTGTTGACGATCAAGGACGAGCACTCCTTTCTTCCAATTTATGGTTGACGGGCCTGTATGCAACTGGAGGCTCCTCTAATTCAGGAATGCATGGCGCAGACACAATTTCTGGAAATCGCCTTTTGGATGATTTAATTGGGGGCTCAAATTCTGGATCATCAGCAGCCAAATGGATTGGAACGGTTGGTTTTGGTGGGAGAGATGCATTGGAAGAATTGGCCATGATATCAGAAAATCATATCGAAACATTATCTCGTTCGGAAAGTGGTAATACTGTTGGCGCTACAATCGCTTCTCTCCGTAGATTAATGAATTCAGATATGGGTTTGGAGAGAAAGGCATCATCAATGTCATCTTGTGCCACAAAAATAGAAGAAATGGTCCAGGCAGACATTCACCTTTCTGATGAATCAGTTGTAATGAATACAGAATTGATTCGAGCATTAGAACTTCAGGGAATGCTTGCGCTTGCTAGAACAATAGTATCTGCTGCTGAAGCAAGAGAAGAAACTAGAGGTTCCCATCGAAGAACCGATTATCCAGAAATGAATGAAAAACATTCTAATGCGTTAATTGTGGACGCTGAAGGAGCCATAACAACCCTAAATTAGAAACGGGCTACAAAATAGTAATCGAAGGGTGAATCGATTTGGCTAAAGATGAACGCGACCCCCGTCTAGATGTCCTTGAACAGGATTTTTTCCAAAACACCCGAAACACTTCACAAAATAACACAGACTCTAGGCAACATGTTCGCGTAATAATTGAACAAGGCCCAAAGAGAACATCAGGTGCTGCTTTTTTACATGGATTCATGGACACCATGTATTTTCAACAACCAGTTCAGAAACATAGTGGTTCATTTTGGCACTTTTCTAAGAAGGAATTGAATGATTTAGCATTGGCCACATTTGCTTTTGGACTTGCATTAGCATTCATGCGGATGGGTGGAATTTTCAGCATTCTTTCCAATGGAGATTCGTTACTTGTCGTTCTGATTTCTATGTTAATCTGGGGTACATTGTACATTCTTGCCTTGGGTCCAGCATTCATCATTCATGAATTGGCACACAAATATCTGGCCCGCCATTATGGTTGTTGGGCAGAATTTAGAGCGGACCCCCAAGGGTTGAAAACTGGAATTTTAATTGCTGCATTGTTAGGTATCGTTTTCATGGCACCAGGGGCTGTAATGGTGGCTGGAAATATCTCCAAGGCCCAGAATGGAAAGATTGCTTTAGCCGGCCCAATTTCCAATATTGTACTCTTCTCCATTGGGTTAGTTGGAGGGGGTTTACTACTTGGATTAACTTCAAACATTTTTGTAGAAAACTTTGTCATCGCTTGGCTTTGGGGTAATTCTGTTCTAGCAGCATTCAACATGATTCCTTACGGTCCATTGGATGGACGTAAAGTGAAGACCTGGTCTGAACCAATATTTTGGATATTTATGATATCTACATTGGGATTGGCATTTGCCACAATTACTGGACGAATTGATCCCATTCTTGCAACGTTTTCTGAATTAGTGTAAATAGTTAATATTTCACAAATCAATGAATGAAACATCCTCTTCATTTCCTGTTTTTAGATCCTTGATTCGGATTTTTCCTGCTTTCCATTCTTCAGGCATAATCATGACAAGTCTAGATGCCCCAATTCTTTCTGTGTGACGAAATGCCCATTTCAATTTTTTATTATCAAGAATCAAATCTACAGTTCTGCCCTTGTTTCGCAACTTAGATGCTACTGACATTGCAGCCGGCCGCAACTCCTCACTCAATGCAACAACTACGTCTTCACATGTAGATGCAATATCTGGTAACAACCCACATTCATTCAATAGTTCCATGATGACCATATCCCCAAATCCAAATCCAGTTGCAGGCATATCGTTACCACCTAAACTGGATAGTAATCGATCATATCTTCCACCACCACAAATGGCTCGCAACTCTCCATTTCGATCATGTGCTTCAAAGACAGGTCCAGTATAGTAAGCAAGCCCGCGAACAATTGAAGCATCAAATCCAACCCAATCAGTCAGGCCATAGGACTCCATCATTTGGAATAATACACTCAGTTCCGCTACCGCATCACTTTCTTCTCCCATTGTTTGAACTAACTCATCTAAACTTCTAATCCCCAAGACATGT
Organism: Candidatus Thalassarchaeaceae archaeon; assembly: GCA_030747885.1. GTDB lineage: Archaea > Thermoplasmatota > Poseidoniia > Poseidoniales > Thalassarchaeaceae > MGIIb-N2. The sequence goes on along the minus strand of JASLJW010000105.1, from coordinate 11,650 downwards.
TGTATTGTTGAAATTGCTTCAATATCCAACCCAATTTCTGATAATTGGTTTACTACAACTTCGGAAGGTAATTTGTCCATTTTATCTATAATAATACATGTTTTTGTGAACCCTTCACCTTCAATCCCCAAGGATCCTAATACTTCTTCCAAGACTTTACGACTACTGACTCGAATTTCTAAATTCTTTGAACTAAGACCCACACTTTTGAAAAAATGAACCATAATTGAGATGAGCTCCGCATCCGCCGCAGTACTTTCAGAACCCCAAATATCTACATTCCATTGGTAGTGTTCTCTCCCTCTCCCCCTTTGTGTCCGCTCATATCTCCAACATTGAGGAATAGAATACCATTTGATTGGAAGAGGCAAAGTCTTGGCTTGAGCCATAACCATTCTAGCAAGCGAAGGAGTCATTTCTGGCCTAAGAGACATTTTCCTCCCTCCTTTATCTTCGAAATTGAATAACTGTTGAGTTATTTCTTCACCTTGCTTTCGAGTGTAGAGTTCTTCATACTCCAAAATTGGAGCATCATATTCTTCGAATCCGTGTGCTATAGACGCTGCGCGAAACTTCTCAAAGAGCCAATTTCGTAACCCCATATCTTCTGGATAGAAGTCCCGAGTTCCACGTGGACGTTCCACCATGTGATGTGATACATCATCACTGGTTCATCAGTCATCCCCCCAAACTTCCCCTGAAAAGGGGAATAGTGTTATCCAGTCCACCCTCCCATATATTCTACATGAGCGACGCACAAACCTACTATGACGGCCTGATTTCACAAGGTTATTTGCCAGAACAAGCAGTGACTTATACTCAACAATATTATCCTGATTTCCAAGCAGCACCTGCAGCACCTGCAGCACCTGCCCCAGCAATGGAATCCCCGCAGATGACTGCTCCAATGATTCCCCAACCGGTGGCTACTGATCCGTCTGAAGAAAGCGGCCTTGACATCATGGCCATAGCAGCAGTAGTTTGTATTGTACTTGCATTAATTCTTTCAGCAGTTGGACAATTCAATGGTTCATGGTTAAGCTCAGATGCAGATGAAACAGGAATGTCTACTTCTTCGGGTCTATCGGCCCTAACCATTGATTGTTCGGAAATTGAAAACCAAACAATTCAACAAGTGTGTATTCAACAAGCGGTAGTATTACTTTCTGAAGGGATGACTAACGCATCAATTGCAGAGACTACTGAGAAGCACGATGGTAAAAGTAGCATTACTGGAGCAACTGCCGATTTTTGTCAGAATAGATATGATTTGACTATGGCAGCAATCGTAGCAGGGGAACAAATGGCAGCTTTAGGGGGATTAAATCTAACACTCACTGAAGAACGTGCAAATGCTACTTCAGATAAGGCAGATTGTGAAGGAGGAGATTCAGCAGGTTCAACAGGAGGAATCGTTCTTTGGCTAGGAACAATAGTAGCATTAGTGGCACTTGTATTCGCAATTCTTGGGATGGTTGGAGTAAACCTACCAGGTGGAATAGAAGCGCATGGAAAGTGGGTATCACTAGCCAGCGGAGTTCTGATGATGTTAGCAGTACTTGTTTGGTATCTGTTGCTTCCAAGTTCAGAAGGAAGTACAATGGGGGCATCCACAGGTGTCTTCATCACAGCATTTGCTGCCGTTTTAGCAATTGTTTCTGGTGTATTGGGAATCGTTGGTGGAATGAGTAAATCCAATTGAGAAAAAGGATGGAATTAGTAATGCGCATACGTGCATTGTTAATTTTGATTGTATTGCTGTTTTCCACATCATCTGGAGCCCTAGCATCTTCTAATCGTTCTAATACAATAGTTGACCACCAGTTAACAAAGAATGATTGGCATTCAGATGAAGTAGTAACAATCACAATCACAATTAGAGATGCACCTTACAATACCAATTTTACAATTTCATGGGACCTTGTTGGGGAGTCAAATAACGTAATTAAAACTGAAACAATCGAAATTCAAACATCTGGATCAAGTGCAAATGTTGACCTTGAAATCTCTCAATTTTATACGGGCGATCATTTCTATCAATTAACAATCGAAACAATCCAAACCTCGAATAGTAATATTGTAGATTCAACAACGTTAGAATTTATGACATTCCGTAAGAGCATACTTCCATCAATTGGAAATTTGGTTGTTTTTGGCGATTCATTGAGTGATATGGGTAATGCCCGATCATCACTTAATGTTCCAGATGTTCCACCTTATTGGCAAGGCAGATTTTCCAATGGCCCAGTATGGATTGAACAAGTTTCTGCAGCATATGGAGTTTCCACATCTATTGGGACGGGAACTTCTACCGGAGATAATCGTGCCTTTGGCGGCTCTCAAACAGGTGCCGGATATTCCTACATTGTACTACCAAATGTAGGATCACAAATCAACAGTTATCTAGCAAATGTCCAAAGTCAAATCCCAAGTAGCACTGTGATTTCATTATGGGCTGGAGGAAATGATTTCCTTTATGGTTCAGCAAATTCTAATGTTATAGTTTCTAACATGGAATCCCATATTCGACAGTTGGAATTGGTAGGGGCAACCGAATTTATTGTTCCAAATTTACCGCCATTGGATCTTACTCCTGAAGTACTTAGTCGCAGCCAAAATCAACAATCAACTATGCGTTCAGAAGTCATTTCTTATAATCAGAAATTAAGCACTTTACTCAACAATCTCACCAATGAGTTGAATGTAACAATACACACTATTGATGCATGGAGTATTTTTAACGATATATTGCAAAATAAGGAAGCTCTAGGATTTACCGACACTCAAAATGCTGCTTGTAATGGGGGGGCCTCGTTGTTACCGTTACCAATTTGCAATAATGGAGACCCTATTTCCCCCCGGGTCGATGAATTTCTTTTCTTTGATAAGGCACATCCTACACGAGTAATGCATCGATTTATCGGGCATTATGGAGTTGAAAAAATTGGAATTGCAGATACAGATGGCGATGGAGTCATAGATTCCCTTGATCTTTGTGAATGGACTCAGAACATAACATCACTTGATTCCGATGGGTGCTCATGGAGCCAGAGGGATGACGATTTAGATGGGGTTTCGAATGGAGGTGATTCATGCCCCCTAACATCAACAGGAGAGTTAGTGGATTCAAATGGATGCTCATCAAATCAGAGAGATACGGATGGTGATGGGAAAAACGACGCAATTGATCCATGTCCGTATTCATCTGGACCAGATCACGATGATGACGGTTGTCCAAATACAATTGATGATGATGATGATAATGATGGCTACTCTGATCAAACTGACTCTTGTCCATTAGGCATAATTGGTACTGTTGGAAATGATTTGGATAATGATGGTTGTAAAGATAGTGAAGATCTGGACACTGATGGAGATCAAGTCCCAGATTCTACAGAAGACCAACAAGGTACAGATCCGTTGGACAGTGATTCCGATGATGATGGTGTATTGGATGGAGAAGATCCATTCCCAAATGATCCAACCGAGTGGACAGATACAGATGGAGATGGGTGTGGAGATAATTCAGATGATTTCCCAATGAATCCACAAGAATGCACTGACACAGATGGAGATGGTGTTGGCGATACATCTGACGCATTCCCATTAGATAATTCAGAATGGTCAGATACAGATACTGATGGAGTCGGTGACAATTCTGATGTTTGCCCAAACGAGATTGGTTTTGCAGAATTTCCGTTAGGCTGTCCAGATTCAGATGGTGATGGCTATGGAGACATCATAGATGCCTTCCCGACTAATGCTAATGATTGGAATGATACAGATGGTGATGGCTATGGAGACAATCAAGATGTCTTTTCTAATGACTCATCAGAATGGGTTGATTCAGACAATGATGGTGTAGGAGATAATGGCGATGCATTTCCCAATGATCCGTCTGAATGGAGTGATACAGATGGAGACGGCATTGGAAATAATACAGATGCATTTCCTAATGACCCTCTTGATTGGATAGATTCTGATGGTGATGGTTGTGGGGATAATCAAGATCAGTGGCCCCAAGATCCCTTAGAATGTCTTGATTCAGACGGAGACCGTATTGGGGATAATTTGGACGCATTTCCATTTGATAAAATGGAATGGTCTGACAGAGATGGCGATGGAGTTGGAGATAATTTAGATGCAGATCCCGACGACCCATTGATACGGACCCAAGAGGATATCCTGTCAAATCAATCAATTTCTATAGCATCAATTCTTCTAATTTTGATTTTCTTATCAGGTATTATTGGAGGTAGCATATTATTGTTGAAAAACAACCAAATTGAGGAATTAAGAGCAACATTCAACCCATCGAATCCAATGAGACAGGACACTCCAATTTCCCCCCCGTTAACCACTTCTTTCAATCAAGAAAATTTCGAAGATGAAAATAATTGAAGAATCAAGAATTAATTTTTTGCCACGAAGCAATAAATCTTGGAACCGAAGGAAAATCTCCAGTGGAGTTATTTTCTGAAATAAATCGTGTAAAATTTACTAGTTGAAGATCTTGAAACTTACTTTCCATCCAAACTTGTCCCAATGGCCAAGGTGGACTTGGTTGCTCTACAATATTTGACTCATGTAATTGACCAATACAAAGGATATGGCCGTTATTATTCAGAAACAAAGAAAGATTTTTTGCAGCTTGATCCCGAATATTTTCAGGAATAACTTGCAAGATATGTATTTCTACAATTAGATCGAATCTATTTTTCCAATCTTCTGGGGGAGCCAGTAAATCTCCAACGCTGTAATTCACTGTAGAATTGGGGAATCGTTCACGACACCAATCGATTGAGGATTTTGAAATATCAAATGCAGTAACATCGAATCCAATATCTTTGAGCCATTCTGCATCGTCCCCTAGACCACACCCCACAACCAATGCTTTGCCATTGATTTCTGGACGATTTGCAATCCATTCCACCATTTGTGGGTGAGGCTCCATTCGAGCCCACGGAACATCTTCTGAGACACGATTTGCAGTATCGTAGAGCTCTTCGAACCAACTCAAAGGCTCTCCATTAACCTGTGCCAATTCAGCCATTTTTTGGATCTTTTTTCGAATATCTTCTAAGTGCTCATCCATACATTCAGCTCACATATGGTTGATTATTGCATTACCAAATTCAGAACATTTGAGTAATGTCGCATCATCCATTAATCGTTCAAAATCATAGGTAACAGTCTTTGCTGAAATAGCACCTTCCATCCCCTTGACAATCAAATCAGCAGCTTCAGACCAACCCATATGTCGCAACATCATTTCAGCACTGAGAATCAAACTTCCAGGGTTTACCTTATCTTGACCAGTATATTTTGGAGCAGTTCCGTGAGTTGCTTCAAAGATTGAGATTCCAGTATCATAGTTGATATTTGCACCAGGAGCAATTCCAATTCCTCCAACTTGAGCTGCAAGCGCATCAGAAATGTAATCTCCATTGAGATTCATTGTAGTCAATACACCATATTCTCTCGGGCGAGTCAAAACTTGTTGGAGCATTGCATCTGCAATTACATCTTTGATTGTAATTTGATTACCAGTTTTTGGATTATTGAGGGTGCACCACGGCCCCCCATCTAACAATTCTGCGCCAAATTCATCTTGAGCAAGTTGATATCCCCAATCCCTAAATCCACCTTCTGTAAATTTCATAATGTTGCCTTTGTGGACAAGAGTAACACTGTCTTTGTCATTATCGATTGCATATTGAATAGCAGCCCGAACAATACGTCCAGTACCCTCACTTGAAATTGGTTTGATTCCAATTCCGCTAGTTTCTGGAAAACGAATTTTCGTTACTCCCATTTCATTTTGAAGAAAATCGATAACTTTGGCAACTTCATCAGATCCAGCTTCCCATTCAATTCCAGCATAGACATCTTCGCTATTCTCGCGAAAAATAATCATGTCTACTGCACCGGGATCACGAACTGGACTGGGAGTTCCAGCATACCACCTAACTGGGCGAACACAAGCAAAAAGATCGAGTTTCTGTCGAAGGGCTACATTGAGACTACGAATCCCCCCTCCGACAGGAGTTGTCAATGGTCCTTTGATTGATACAAGGCCATTTTTCATTGCATTTAGAGTAGATTCTGGCAACCATTCTCCAGTTGCATTGAACGCCTTTTCTCCCGCCAAAACTTCATTCCAAGAAATCTCTCTTTCTCCATCGTATGCCTTCTCAACACTAGCATTGACGACCCTGATCATTACAGGCGTAATATCAATCCCAATTCCATCTCCTTCAATGAAATGAATGGTTGGATTATTTGGTACATGTAAGACGCCATTTTCCATCGTAATGCTGGTACCTGCCATAGGAATCATACTGGGGGACTGACCCTTCATTCATCAATGAACCGCCCAATATCTGGCGGGACATCGTTGGCATCAGATACCGGTTCATGGAAGAATGAACCGTCTTCCTGCTGCCACCACCAACGACCATCTGGGTCAATGTAAACCGTGTGTCCTGTGGACTGATCGTACACTCCACCACCGATGAGATGGTTGTGATTTGGGACATGCAAAGTTTCGGTTTGATGTTGATTGGTATGCGCCAATTCTGAATCGTTTGGTTCATCTTCAGAATCTTCTTCCACATCTTCTTCGGCAAGACCTCGTGTTCGTAATCGAATCGCAAGCATGACTGTAAAAATCGATAGGGCTATGATGGCCAGAGCAAAGATCAGCGTAAGTAATGTGCTGACCCCCCCATTTCCTTTTGATCCTGTATTTTCATTGTCTGATGTTTCGATGTTTTCTGATTCATCTGGCGGTGCTTCGATTTGAATTTGCAAAACTGTCTGCAAATTTGCCCCGTCCGTCACCCGAACAAACAATTCTGTGTTGTTCCAATCCCACCACAAAATCAAACCATCTTCACTATGTGTATTCCAAGTCAAATTATCATAGGACCATTCAATGCTTGATGGTCCACTGCCGAGCCCATCATCAATCGTCAAATCAACAACCAATTTGGGTACTGGTAAGCGTGAGGCATTGAGCAACTCAATGGAAACTATTGGTACGTTTCGGTCAACACGAATCCAAGTTGCATTCGCGAATCCTATGTTTCCTGCTTCGTCAACAGCTCGAACTTCAAACGAATACCGACCATCCATGAGCATTGTCAGATTCACAATCGATTCATTTTGTGTGACTGGAGCCCACAAACCACCTGCCCATCGGACTTCATAGTGTGAAATTCCAGACAGGTCATCAGCAACAGGTTGCCAATAAATCGTGAGTTCGTCAGCGTTTTTCCATTCATCCATCGGGGTGATTAGGGGTGTTGGAGGTGGATTCAAATCAGTCTCAATACTTGCATTTGCCGTTACGAATCTCAATTGATAGGGGCCACCCGGCATCGCAGGATCCCAAGTAACTCGAATGTGGTACAATAACCCAACACCATCAAGATCATCGTTTAATGCTGAAATTGTCACCCAACGGACATCATCATCGACCATTCCTTGCCCTAGTGCACCTGAACCATTCAGTACGGCGACTTCTAGATGTGCACCTTCAGCACTCAATGCAACCGATGTTCGGTTTCCTGAATCGATGACAATCGCATACCAATCTACCACATCTAAACCGATGAGGCAACCATCCAACGTAAGGTTCGCATTCGCGCCCAAGTGATGCGCTGACGAACGTGCCGACGCCGCATCCGATTCAAAGCCACCATCAGTCTGTGGATTATCACATCCAGAGAGTGTATCACCTGCTGGTGGGGGGCTGCTTGAATCAATCGTGAATGTTGAATTAGATATACGGATATTGTTTGATTCATCATCCTCATAGTGCTCACCTCCAGAATCAATGACTAGAACAACCCACCAAACACCATCCATATCGCCAACCAAATTGACTACTTGTGAATCGGCGATGGTTGAGCCACTCAGCAATGCTGGAACTCGAGATTGTGAAAGGCGAATGTCTCCACTCCCCAATGCGCGATCTTCAGAAAGCCAAATCTCGAAGTCGAAACCAAGGGATTCTTGCCCCAGATTCTCGGCCCCCCATTCAATCGATACCGTTTGTCCGGGTTCGGCAGAAAGTGGTGATTCAATCCATGCGGCTAAGAGGTCGCGGGCTGGTGCTGAAATCGAAAAGGAGGTGCTTGCAGCTGCATTGTTCGATTCATCATCCTCTTCTACCTCAGATGCTGTGTCGACAATAACGACCCAGTGAAAATCTCCAATATGCTGACCTGGTATGATGACATTCCGTACAATATTGGCTGAAGAACCACTGGTCAACGGATCGACTCGAAAACTATCTACTTGTGTGTCATCAGTTCCCGACTGAGCATCAAGCGATAACAACAGACGGGCAGTGAATGAAGGTGTATCAGAACCACCAATATTACTGAGGTTGATGAATACAGTGCTCGATTGACCGCTCACAACATTGTTGGAATAGCCTATTGAATCGATTACAATATCTGCTTGCACTAAGCAGAACTGTCCACTCGATGGCATTGCATTGTTCGTTTCATCCATTTCTACAATCGAGTTGGTTGGGTCGACAAGAATACCCCAATACCAACACCCGTCTCCCAGATTGGATGGGATACCAAGGTTGACCGATCCTGACCATGCACCACTTTGTGTAATTGTACCGGTCACATCCGAACCGACCAGTACATCGTTTCCAGTTCCACTGATTGCAGAATCACTGGAAAGATAGATGCTGTAATCTACATTCGTGACATCCTCCATCCCGATGTTTGAAATTTGAATGGAAACTTGTGCCGTTCCACCTCGAACACCAGATACTGGCCCAGATATAGTAGAGGGCTCCAAATCAGGACCACAATCGATTACAGTCAATTGGGCAGTGTTTGTAGCGACGATGTTGTTGTTTTCATCAGACTCTGAAATGTAGTCTCCATAATCCACGTAGAGGCCGACATAGTAGGTGCCTGGCGTGAGAGTCGTCGGTAGGGTTGCCTGCATACTTGAGTGCGTATAGGAAGGGACATTTGCGGTTCCACTCGCATATCCAAGAGAGGTGCCACTATACATCGCCGAAACCGAATTCCCTGTCGAAACTAGGGCTTCATAATAGTGAGAACCCGCATTATCAGTACCCAAATTAGTCACACTCAATGTGATGTAAATATCCGAACCTTCGCAAACTTGACGATAGCCGGAATCGACTGAAATCGAGGTTGCTTCCAAATCATAATCTGGAACCGTGATGTAGAGTGAATTCCCTACCTCGACATTGTTGGTCTCATCTCCTTCCGACACTCTACTAGTAGAATCTACGATGATTCCAAAATAATAGGTCCCTTGAGCTAAATTACTGGGCAACGTAGGACTATATGTTCCACTTCTAGATGATCCGCCAGAAATGCTACTTGCCTGTTGGGTAGAACCTAATTTCGTATCACTGGTTGTAATTGTAGAATCGGTGGAAATGTACATTTCCCAGTAGAACCATCCAGATGTATCATCTCCAGAATTGTCGATTCTCCAAGAAATACTCACTTGTTGACCGGCTTGGGCTGTACTTGGTCCAGACGGATTGTCTGGAACTAAATCAGCAGGTTCTTCGATATCGATTCGTGAGCTGGAGGAAACGATGTTGTTTGTCTCATCCAATTCATTTACACCGTCGCGATTGTCAGCGATTAGGCCAAGATAGTAGTATCCTGGATTCATACCAGTTGGAATCGGAACATTGTATTCGTAACCAGAGCGGTAAGAACCACCACTAATACTGCTCTCGCTGAATTCATCAACGAATATATCTGATGTGGTGATGGTTGAATCAGTTGAAAGATACAGTTTCCAGTAGAATGAACCAGAATAATCAGTGCCGATATTGTTAATCCTATATTGCACAGTGATGGTATCACCCATAATTGCAGAAGATGAGGAGGTGCTAACCGACGCGGCTTCCAAATCAGGCAGATCCTCTTGAAGTGTAATTTGATTACAAGTCCGAGCATTGTTTGATTCGCTAGCTTCGTCAACATCAGAATCGACATCGAGGATATACCCCCAATAATATGTCCCAGCATTCATGGAGGAAGGGATTCGAGTGCTACTGGATAGAGAATCTGTCCGATAACTACCTGAAGACAAACTAGACGAATATTGGTCGCTGCCAACTTGCGTGTCACTAGTTGTGATGGTGGAATCTGTGGAGAGATACATCGCCCAGTAAAATGTGCCTGTTGATTGGCCGTGACTACTGGAAACATCATTTTCATACTGAATTGAAATCGATGATGAGAGATAGTCTCCAACCGTGCCTGTGGTTGGGGTAGAACACGACGAGGAGGTGGTTCGAGGAACCAAATCAGCCAATTCATAGACGTGCACTCGGCCCGAATCGTAATCATCATTGTTGTTCTCATCAGATTCACTGACTTGGCCATTGATATCGACAATCATGCCGACATAGTAGTAACCACCTGTGATTGATGATGGAATAGTCACACTCTTGGTCGATGAACGGGTACTGCCCGAGGAAATGCTCGATTGCGACCAATCATCCAACAAAAGATCGCTGGTTGTAATTGTAGTATCTGTGGACAAATACAATCCCCACCGGAACGAACCTGATGATGAATCTCCATCGTTTTTGATTCTCGTACTGATACTTTTGGAATCTCCAGCATCTGCTGAAGTCCAAGAAGCCGAGAGATAGTCAACTGTGAGATCAGGACCACTTCGGCCCCCTGTTTCCATCGGAGTATCAGTTTGACTCAATTCTTCGACTTTAGAGACCGGCGCCAAGGCTAACAACATCGAAAAAAGTGCCAAAAGTGCGACGAATCGAATTGTGCTTGCTCTCGAGACCATGGTCGCTCCACGTAACGGTTGTTTGCCCTATATCTTGTGGTGAGCCCGCAAGGCCCAATCTTCTAAGCGTAATGACTAGGTGAGTTGACCATGAATGGGGAGGTTAGTTGGACATCTGACACTGGTTATATTGGAACAACTTCTGGTGGAAAGAAATTCGAAATTTATGGAAAAAACTCACCCAGTCCAATGGAAATGGTCCTTCATGCACACGCAGCATGTTCCCTTATTGATGTGAAGGATGGACTAAAACATCGAATCGATAATGTCGATTATTTGACCGTAGAAATCAACTCTGAGAGGGCCAACGAATCACCAAAAGTCTTCACATCAGTAGTGATGAAATATATTGTCAAAGGAGAAGTTCCCGAGAAATTAGTATCTAGATTGATTGAATCCAGCCATGAGAAATTTTGTAGTGTTGGGAAAATGATTACAAGATCCGGGGCTACACTCGAATGGTCATTAGAAATGTTGTAACTTAAATGCCCAATGTCGAAACGACTGAGCCAAAAAAAGCTGGTATTTCAATTTCAATTGGTTTTTCTCCTTCCATCCATGCTCCTCTTGCAAAACTATCCCCCAAACCAATACTATTCATCCAAGAATACACTTCTTTCCACCCCTTTTTGGTCATCCCAACATCCAATGCCTTTCTCCCCAAGTATCGTGCACAAACTTCTCCTTGATCAGAAAACCATTCTTCCAATTCTTCAACATATGATTTGAGCCCAGTAACTCCCCCACCAATTCCTTGAGAGACCAACGGTAACGATTCCATATACGCCATATCAAGATCTTCTCTTTCCTC
>JASLJW010000104.1 GCA_030747885.1 Candidatus Thalassarchaeaceae archaeon | reverse complement strand
AAAGAATCGTATCAGTAAAGTGGACGTGCCGAGATTTGAACTCGGGGCCTCTTCCATGCCAAGGAAGCGCGCTTCCAAGCTGCGCCACACGCCCAATGAATAGTCGACTAGCCGACTCGATTTAAGGCTGCTCAACCTGACAGGTGGTCATGGGCGGCGACCCGGGCCGGGACAATCCGACAATCCGTCCAGTTCGTGTTGAGGTGGAAGAGACGGAATCCCCAGTCCCTGATTTTCTGCCATGGTTAGATCGTATCAAAGAAGCAGTTGACCCTTCAGAGACTCCTTTTTTGGTCGGTTTGCCTCGTTTTCTTGAGGTGTCATGGTCAGATTCTAAATCTGAATTTCTTGGACTTACTCGATTTGAATTAAATCCCAATGAACTCATGCGTAGAAGGAGAATGAGTGCGCCATCTGGGCCCGTAAAAATCGAATTAAATCCCATTCTTGTGGGAGATCAAGCTCTCCTTGACCACACTTTTGTTCACGAATTATTGCACGCTGCAGGTTTGACTGAACATGATGGTAGACATGCTGCGTTGACCGCAAGTCTTGCGCCCCCTCCTTCATTGTCAGAATCTCCAGTTTTACAACGACTACGTTCAGCAGTAATCGATGGGCAAGATGTTCAAGGATGGGTTTGTATGAATTGTAATTCTAAATGGAAAAGGAGTACTGTTTCTCGTCCCAAGCGTTGCCCTCATTGTGCTAGATCGGAAGTTCAACCAGATAATGGATTATCCAAGGGTTAGTATCATCTCCTGAACATTGTTCGGGAAAATTATGGCTGTGCCACGAAAGAAGGAATTGTCTTCGTGGGATCGTTCAGGAATCTCCTTTTTCTTGACGATTTCGATATTGGTTCTTTCATTGGTTGCCTATCTGAAATTCTACGATGAAGGCGGGGAATTTGATTCTACTTTGATGCATGGTGACGGTGGCATCATTACTCTTGCACTCTCCGTTTTTCGTTTTTCTTGCGCATATCTAGTGTTCCATAGTGCTGTATTTTGGATGATTCGAAATCCAGTACCTGGCAGAATGGCCCCATTGTTTCGAGATGATTTTGAAATCAGAGATTATCATTCAACTGGATTTGAGCGATTGGTTCCTTTCAGCTCATGGACGATGCTCATTTTTGGATTCGCTATGCTATGGAATGGCGCAGTATCTTTTTGGATATTTTTTGATGGCACTCCTTCTGAAACAATACTACATATCGGCACGGCTATTTTTGCCGCAGCATTCAGTAGTGCAGTATTAACCGCAGTAATTGTTCGATATGTAATCTTACCATCGATGATGAAACATCGCGAAGACATACAACATATGTTCTTGCCACATGAACAGGTAATGCATAATTGGAGTCTCATTTTCTTATCGTGTGAATTCGTCTTTGGTACAATGAATGTTCGCTTTCCAATGATTGTATTGGGGTTGACCTATGGCGCATTATACCTCATTTTCGCTGAGTTGTGGGCAAGGTACGGGGGTGGTTACTATGTTTACGAATTCATTGATCCAAGACCCCCTGAAGCCCCTCTCTACCTTGTTGGTTTGATGTTGGTTTGTTGTGCTTCGTTCATCATTGGATTCTTTGTTTCATTTGTTCGAGATTCAAGTGTCTTGGCCGCGATAGTTTTGGTGGCATTATTGATAGTTCTGAGTACTAGGTTCTCGCTTCCGGCTAAGCATGAATCGAATTCTACTTGAGTTCAGTTCAAATGTAGTAGCGTTACCGGCAAACAAAGGGCGATTGGTGTAGTCTGGATATCATCGTGGGTTTCTAACCCGCTGACACGGGTTCGAATCCTGTATTGCCCACCAGAAAAATGTAATGCCAGTTTTATATACAGTAATATGCGATAGAATTGCACATGGCATTGAGTGGTTCAGATTCTGCAAAAAATATGGGTGTTCAAAATCCTACAGAACAATTAGAAATTCATTTGGAAAATGGTTTTGAATTATTGGTCCCTGCTAAGATTATTGATGGATTAAATGATAAAATAAAGAATGATCCAGAACGTCTTACTGGCCATTTAATGCGAGCGATTAAGATTGGATTGTTGGCAATTGAAGGGGGAGAATTTACACTTTCAACTGATAGAATTGAAAGTGCAATAAATTCCTCATCCACTTCTATGATTGAAAAATACAGAAAATTCGATGAAAGTTTTACTAATGAATTAGGCTTATTAATTAATCAGAAATTAACCGGAAATGAATCTGAATTGGCACATCGTCTCAGTAGTGCGTTTGGTGAAAGAGGAGAATTGAAAAATCGGTTAGATGATATATTTGATGATATTTCAAATCCGCAAAAGAATACTAGTGTCCCTAATCGTGTTTCCGAAGTTATGCAAGCGAAATTCGACGATATTGAGTTGGAAATCACCTCCGCTCTCGATTTGGCAAAAGAAGATTCCCCTCTACGTATGTTCTTGACAACTCAACAGAATACAATCAACGCTTTGAAAAACGATATTGATAGACAAATGAATGAAATAAGAACTGCATTGAAGGTAGACGAACTTCTTCAGAAAGAAGGGGAAGAAAAAGAAGCTCTGTATCAACAATCCACCCAAAAAGGCCATCATTTTGAGAACGATGCTGTTGATTCGTTGCAGGATATTGCAGGACTCTTCGGGGATCGGATTGAGCACACTGGTGGGGAAGGCGTAGGCAAATCCCGATCAAAAATCGGTGACATCGTAATCGTAATTATTTCCCCAGGAATTCCTGAAATCCGAGTTGCTATCGAAGCAAAAGCCGGCTCATCCATT
>JASLJW010000103.1 GCA_030747885.1 Candidatus Thalassarchaeaceae archaeon | reverse complement strand
AATCTCCATGCCCCTCTCAAGGTTCTTTGATTCAAAACGCCTTGTACTGTTTGAGCGGTTATTTCATTTGAATTGACATTGACGAATGGCCATGGCATCGGCCCCACCCCCTTCTTCTGATGTCACGGGAATCGCTCTTTCGCAGCCTCATCTAGATCTGTTGGAAAGCCTTGATTCAACGATTTATGGATTAATATCGACTTTTTCCGAAGGAGGTTTCTCAATTTGGATTGTAGGTGGGGCGGTAAGAGATACGATAGCGGGCATTCCCCTTCATGATATTGATTTTGCAACCGATGCCACTCCTACTCAGGTCGTGAAAATGGTTCCATCAGCAATTCCTACTGGTTTAGCCTTTGGAACCGTTACCATTCCGCCTCAACAGGGAGTTGGGCAACTGGAAATCACTACACTTCGGAAAGATGGCACCTATCTAGATGGCAGGCGTCCGGAATCGGTTCGTTTTGGCACATCACTTGCAGAGGATTTGCTGCGAAGAGATTTCACAGTAAATGCAATGGCAATTGATCCTGTACATGGTTTATTTTATGACCCTCATGAGGGGGCAAAAGATCTTGTTTCAGGAAAATTATCCGCCGTGGGGAATCCAAACGAGCGCCTACAAGAGGATGGCCTTCGTATCATGCGAGCATATCGTTTCATGGGGCATCCTTCAGGCCCCTTTGTCCCAGACAAAAATCTTTCAGAAGCCCTTGTTGATTGTGTTGATTGTTTATCTCCTGTAGCTAGGGAACGGATATGGGTAGAATTCAGTAAAATGCTCTCTTTCCCAAAGGTGTTTGATGTCCTCCAAAGAATGGTTGACGATGGGGCCATGGAATATGTGTGTCCTGGTTTATCGAAAATTTCTGATGTAGATGCTTGCTTCTTTGAGGATGTAGATCAAAACAGTTTGATGATTGGGCGACTCGCGTTATTACTTCAACAATTAGATGACGATGGTGCAATCAAGACATTAGATGGTCTTCGGGTCCCTAACAAAGTTAGAGACTCGATCATCCAGATTAAGGAGAGGATTGGTGTTTTACCAAATCCAGAGAGCAAGGGTTGCCTACGACGTTATCGGATGGCATTAGGGGAAGATTTGGAATCTCAACTTTCGGCAGATAGGGGCTTCAATCAAGCAGCTACAGATGATCTTCGTGCTGCATTGGATATTCTTCCTCATCTACAAGGTGGGACGGCCCCATTGGTTGATGGAGATGAGATTTTGTTACGCTTGGGGATCACCCCGGGTCCTTCATTGGGTTCAATCAAGAAATGGTTGTTTAGAATACAGGTAGAATATGACCTCATTGATTCGGAAGCAGTATGGGCGAAAGCCGAATCTTTAGGCTTCAATGGTGAACCTGTCGGCGAGTTTGAAATGTGGGTTTAATCACAATTCAGCCAAATAATCCACATACTCTTCTGGGCTCAGAAGATCATCGTAATCGAAACCATCGTGTGGCCTAATAATTACGAACCACCCATCACCATATGCATCTCGATTCACATACTGGGGATTGTTTTCGACTTCTCCGTTTAGACTCATAATGGAGCAAGCGATAGGGGAAAGGATATTCAGTCTCTCTAATTCACATTGAAGACCAACTAGATTGTCGTCTGTAGAAAGGTCACCCATGGCTCCAGTATCTTCTTTTTCTTCTTCTTTAGATACAACTTCTTCCTCTTCGGCGTGTTCATCATCAGATTCAATGATAAAATCGCTTGAATCAGTAATATTTGGGAGTATGGCCTTCATAACTTTCCCGTATTCTACACGAATAAAATCGGAAACACCAATTTTGTATTCTTCATAATCGTCGTTTGGTCCACTGATTAATTGGAACCACAAGTGGTCCTCAGTGTATTTTCTTCCTACTGCTATGCTGAACTCGTCCTCGTCGCTCATGTACTAGCCTCATCGCGCCGCCGTCGCAATCTAATTTCAATTATTCGTTTATTTTACGTTTTTTGGAGGTGCATCCTCTCCGAACGATTCACAAACGGAGCGTTACTGGGGTGGGCATGGACTTCCAAGAGACCGAAGAGCAAAGCATGATTCGAGAAATGGTTCGGGATTTTGCCGAAGAAGTGCTCGCACCAACTTGTTTGGCACGTGACAAAGCGCAACAACCTCCTGTTGAAGAATGGTCGCAGTTCATCGAATATGGGCTTCAATCTTGTACTATTCCGGATGAATTTGGTGGCGTTCCTTTGGACGATATTACTGAAGCGATTATTGTTGAAGAATTAGCTAGAGTGGATCCTTCATTTGCAGTTTTCTTTTGTGTACATGTTGGCCTTTGTGCTAAAACCATAGTTATCCATGGTACTGAAGAACAGAAATCGAAATATTTGCCGATGTTGGCTTCTGATAAATTAGGAGCCTATTCACTCTCTGAAGCGGGTGCAGGGACAGATGCTGCAGCCATGGTTTGCAAAGCCAAGATTTCAGATGATGGCAGTCATTACATTCTCAATGGGGAAAAAATGTGGGTGACTAATGGGGCAAGTGCAGATATTTTTGTTCTTTTTGCTAAGGATGTCGATCATCCAGATTATGGGGTGAAGAGACACGGAGGGACTACTGCTTTCATTGTTGAGAAAGATTTTGAAGGATTTTCAGTTGGAAAGAAAGAGGATAAATTAGGTATTCGAAGTAGTGATACCTGTACATTAATTTTAGAGAATTGCAAGGTGCCTGTAGGAAATGTGTTGAAGGAATCTGGCAAAGGATTTCCAATTGCCATGAATGCCCTAGATAATTCTAGAATTGGAATCGCAGCACAAGCATTAGGAATTGCACAAGGTGCCCTTGATGCAGCAGTGAAGTATTCTCATGAACGTGAAGCGTTCGGGAAACCTATCGCATATCACCAGTCTATTGGTAATTATTTAGCCGATATGGCTACACAGACTGCTGCAGCTAGGCTGATGGTATATCGAGCTGCTTGGGCGAAGGAACAGCATTATCATCATGGCGGACATCGACATACAAAGGAAGCAAGTATGGCTAAGTTGTTCGCAGGAGATACTGCAATGTGGGTAGCTGAAAGAGCAGTTCAAGTTCTAGGAGGTTATGGTTATACTACTGATTTCCCAGTTGAGAGATTCTTTAGAGATGCAAAGATCACCCAGATTTACGAGGGTACACAGGAAGTCCAACGTATTGTGATAAATCGCTCACTTGGCGATTCTTGAAGTTTCAAATAATATTGTGCAAATCATTATTTGTTATACAATATTGACATAATAATATGGAAAATGTGGCTGAAATTGATGAAGAAGAAATGGCATTCAGCCTTTCAACAATAATGAAAATCACTGGAACAATCCCTATATTGTTAGGACTGATGATTATCCTTAATCCAGCCAATACATTAGCAGCTGGCAGCAATCTCTCTAGTTATGGTCTCCACGTAGGTCGTTATTTGGGTGCATTAGCGATTATTTTTGGTCTCACACATTGGCTTGTATCAATGTATGTTGAAGAAAATTTACACATTTTTGGCAGATTCTTTGCATTGGGTCATATTACCATTGCAATATTAGATTCATATGGATGGATTGGAGGATTTGTAGAGATGGAAATGCAATATATCATTGGTTCAGTATTTCCATTTGTCTTGGCATTCATTCTGATTATTTGTTCACAAGCTCCAAAATTAGACGAAGAATGAACCTAATATTTCGATGCGGAAGATAATTGCCTGATGCCCCCTCGGAGGGGCATGCGCTGCACGACATTATTGGTCAGTTTTTTGTTACTGACGGCAGTGTTGCCTGGTTGTCTTAAGGAAGAAACACCTCCTCCGTTGCCTCCTGAAGAACCTGAATTTCCTTCAACATTCGTAACAGGTCCTGATGGTTTTCCAGTGGATGAAGAATTGATTCCTATGTCCTTTACTTTCAGTGATGTTGGAGAAACCGGAAAAGAACCTAGTATTGGCATAACTTCTAGTGGTTGTATTTTCTTTATTGCGATGGAGAAAGTAATGAGGTCATGTGATTATGGAGAATCATGGGTGGAAACACAAGATCCAGTTCAATGTTCACCTACTACAAGTGACCCATATGGTTGGGTAGATCCAATTACAGATAGAATATTCAATGTTCAAATGATTGGATTAGAAACATCTTGGATATGTTGGAGTGATGATGATGGTGAAACTTGGTTAGGTAATCCTCATGATTCAGGAACAACTCCAATTAACGATCACATCAAACTTGCAAGCGGCCCATGGACAGATTCGGGATATGGGGCTTTAGGACAATTTACTAGCGGATTTTATGAAACTGCAGTATACTATTGTTACAATAAACTAGCTGGAATTTTTTGTTTCACCAGTTTCGATGGAGGTGCAACCTTTGAAGCAGGTGGCCAAATCATCGGTTTGGCTACGACAAATGGTGGACTACATGGTGCTATATCAACCGCTCCAGATGGAACAGTATATGTTACTCCGCGTGTAGAAACTCCTACTGTAATCGTTTCCAAAGACAATGGATTTACTTGGTTTGAACGTTCTATGGGGGAAGATGTTGGAACACCTTATCCTAGAAAGAATTCTGAGGTTTCAACCGACTCTGAATCAAACGCATACCATGTTTGGACTGGAAGTGATGAAGGTGTTTACATGTCTAGATCAACAGATTCAGGAGAAACTTGGGAGCAAGAAAGTATTCGAATTTCTCCAGCAGGTGTAATCTCTTCCGTATTTCCTCAAACCGATGCTGGCGACCCAGGAAGAATAGCAGTGACTTATCTTGGGAGTCAAAATTCTGAGATGTTGAATCAATCCGATATCGATGGCAATGCTTGGGATGGCAATGCACATTATGCCCCCAATAATGCAACCTATCACCTTTACATAACCTTCAGTCTGAATGCATTGGATGAGAATCCGACTTTCCATACTTATCGAGTAACAGATGATCCAGTCCAAGTTGGTTCCATCTGTCTTAATTCAGGTGATTGTAGGGATATTGGGGGGTCAAATCGTAACTTGTTAGATTTTAATGACTTACATATCGATAGAGAAGGTCGTGTTTATGTCGCCTTTGCTGATGGTTGTACTGGTGAGTGTGCAAGCAATGAGAATTCAAGTGCTGAAGATTCTAGAGATGGTAGGGGTTCTGTATACTATCTTTCTAGTGGACCTAGTTTGTTTGAATCATTTGGTGATCTTGAACCCTTGTTGAT
>JASLJW010000102.1 GCA_030747885.1 Candidatus Thalassarchaeaceae archaeon | reverse complement strand
CCTTAACAAAGTAGAACAAGAAACTGTTGCAAAAATAGAGAGGGGCGCGTTTGAATGGAGGAAATTATTGAGTGGTGCAAGATGGTTGATTACTGCGGGACCTACATTAATTTCAGGCGAAGATGAACAGGCAGTATGGTCCGCAGCACTTACCTTTTCTGAACTTGAAGGGACATTAAATGCTCTAATTATTTCGTCCGAAGAAACATCATTTATTCCAATTTGGACAAAAATAATTCCTCGGATTCGACAATTTCACATTATTGGATTAACAAGTAGAGAAATAAAACAAATCTCTGCAAACGAAGAATGGACTATGCCCCATAACAGAGAAGAGAATATGAAAACACTAGAAAGAATCCAACAGAAGACTTTGATTCCTCATTTGGTTGCTAGAGAAAATTCAGAAGGAGGGTGGAGTGCAGATGCACATTCATACGGCATTTCTGAAACAGAAAATTCAGGGGAAGATGGGATTAGTGATTGGTTAGGGAAATATATTCATGGTTTGATTAAACATGGGCATGGAACTGATGCTTCTCTTAAATCTCTTGAAGATGCAAGAAAGTAAAATTAGGAAATTTCTGATTCCCATTTCAAATACTTACGAGATTGTCTGATAATCAAGAAAATACCTGAACAAAAAATTACACTACCGAATATTTCCAACGGCCCCCAAAGCCATGCATCAAACCACCCATCAAAAATCAGAGGGAAGGGGTAGAAAGGTTGAGTCCCATAAATCCCAGAATGAGAAGGGAGATCCATCAAAACATGGGAAAGATAAGCAAGAATTGCTAAAGGAGCAGCGCGATGTTGACTCCAAAAAGGCAATACAAAAAATAACCAAAAAATCAAACCATGTGAAAATAACCAAACATGGTAGGTCCAATGATTAAGAATCTCGGGATGAGAAATGAAGTCTTCGGCATACGCAAATGGAATTGTCCTTCCGGCTAACCAACCAAGATAAGGATGTACAAGCAATAAATTGGTAATATCGGGGAGTAAAGCAAATGCCCCACCAATTACATGCCGATTTTTGATATCTTTAGGAGCGATCTCACCAATGCTTGCTCCAATAATGAAATGAGTGAAAATATCCATGAAATACCTATTCTGTTCATTTTATTAGGCTGATTCAGTATCATCATTATTTTCCTCTTCAGAACCATCACTATCTGAATTACGCAAACCCAAAGTCACTACCGCTGCAATTAGAAGAAGAGGTACTGAACCACCAAGAGTAACGTATGTCCCTATTGGAGTCCCTCCGCCAACTGTAGAAGTGGTGAAATTGAAATCCCCATCTGCGAATCGTGGTTCTCTCCAATTTACCACTGTGAGATTGATATTGAATGTGACCTGTTGCCCACCACAGTTACCTAAAGTACCTTCACTACCTTGATTTGTCACTGAAAGAAGCCATTCTCCTTTCCCATGCATCCAAACCTGTGTATCACTCTTGAGATTGAAAATAGCCTCCTGCAGTTCGTCACTTGACTTGGCTTCAATTTCTGGCAAAGGAGTATTGATTGCCACTGAGTCAGAACCTTCCCAATTCTCTGCAGACCAAGATGTGCTATTGGTCCCATCAGAGAAATTTACCGGATCAGGAGCACGTAATTCAACCAACCATTGAGGCTCACAATCTAAACCAATGAAATTCCCACCCTGATTTTCCACACTGTAGTTAGCCCCTATTAATCCGCCTTGATCGACGGTTACCATTGCTTCTACTCTAGAACCACTCGAAATTGTCTGACCTACTTCAGTAGACCATGATTGTGTAGTCCATTCAGCATACCAGTCCTCCACCTCACTTTCTGGCTCAGGATTCAAAAGTGGGATTGCAGCGATAAAGGGTATTGTGAAGATAATAGTAGACATCCACACAGCACGCAATAATTCTGATTTTGACGGTTCCATCTTCCGACCAAATGGATACTTGCTAGCGACCTTTAGAACGAAGCTAGAACCCTTCTGTTCTACCTCTTCACTAACCAATTCAGCTTCAACCGGCTCGTCAGCCATGATACTCGGGCAGCATTATCCTCCTTGAGCATGACTCAACAATCAGACATATTTCGGGGCAGTTTCATTATCTCATCCTTGTATCGATAGTCATGGCGCCCGGCCCCTCTAAAGGCCCCCCAAGAGGGCCGCCGACTTCTAGGCCACCAACTGGACCCGTAGATGAAGAAGAAGAGGAAATAGAAAACGAGGATACTGAGGCCACTTCAGGACCTCCGCGGGGACCGCCAGGACGCGGCCCCCCATCATCGGGACCACCTTCTGGGCCTCCTAGTTCTGGACCACCTTCTGGACCTCCTAGTTCTGGGCCACCCTCTGGACCTCCTTCTTCACGTCCACCAATGCGAGGCCCTCCTATGTCGTCGAAGTCTGATGAGGATGAAGAAGAAGAATCTGAGGATGAGGAAAGCTCTGAAGAAGAGGGAGAAGAGGAATCTGAAGAAGAGAGAGAAGAGGAAGATGATGATGGCCCCATAATTGTGGACAAATTCGGCACCGATACTCGGAAACCTATGGAGATTCAAGTTGAATCGTTAGATTCGTTACCAAATCGAGTTCCTCTTTCAGAAAGTCATCCTGAAGAAGCACCGCCGTCAGTATCTATCGCCCCCCGTGAAGTCCACGCGCCTGCCGGATCAGTTTACGATGAATTAGAAAAAACTGAACGAACAGGACACATCGTTCCATTCGCTCTTTGGCCTAGAACTGCCGTTCGTTCAGTTGCATCTAATCGACATCTCCTTCTCGATATGATGGACGACTTGTTGACTCTTCTAGAATCAAATGTGGATACATTCCCATCTTTCGACCTTGATGGTCAGACACTAATGTTAGATGAATATCTATCATACCGACCTGAAAATAGAGAACGTGTTAGTTCTTTAATCTCCGATGGTCGATTAAATATCGGACCATGGTACAACCCTCCTGCTCAATTCCTAGTAGGTGGGGAAGCATTGATTCGGAATCTGCAAAAAGGTGTCTCTACAATCAAATCATTTGGAGGAAATGTGGGCAGCACAGTAATGCCTCGAAGTACTTCTCATGTAAGTCAACTTCCAGTATTACTTTCAGAAATTGGATCGGATGAGTTGATTTTCAATGGGGGTGCTGGACCTTGGATTCAAGATGCTAGAGGAGTCTTCAAGTGGAGTTCAAGGGATGGAAATTCCTCTGTTCTAGCGATTAAACAAGTTCCTAATGGAAATGCATTGGGAGGATGGGGTTTTGAGAAAAGAGAGACTGATTCAAAGGATAAAATGGATGCAGACTCTGAAACTGCTTCTGATAGAATTAGGAGCCTCTCAAATTTACATTTAGAAAAATATGGTTGGCTTCCACCTATGATGGTCTTTGGAAATAGCACCCGTCACGGCATGGCTCAACCATCTCTACCAAGCCTAATTTCAGAGGCTAACAAAGCAATGGAAGGAGAAGTAACTTTCCAACATTCTAGTTTTTCTCAATTCGGAAAGGATGTACGCTCATGGGTTGGAAGGAAAAAATTGTACGCGTATGATGGAGAAATGCGTCATGGTTGGGATAGAATGCTACACAGTGGAGCATTATCATCTAGAATTTACCTCAAGAGGATGAATGATCATACAATTCGTACAATCACTCAATCTACAGAACCATTGGCAGCTCTCAGTTGGTTCCATGATGGAAGGAAGAGATGGGACAGAATACAGAATGCATGGGATCTTGTGCTTCAAAATCATGGATTCCATGAAATTGGAGGTGTTTCCCCAGATACTGTCCATATGGACATGGAAGATTCATTCAGACATGCACAAGAAACTGCGGCAATGGTAACTGAAGATGTTCGAATAGAGTTAGCAGACTCAATGAACCTTCACCACATTGATCGTGATGCAATACCAATCCTATTGCATAATCCATTGGGGACAGAATGGAGTGGAATGCTTCCAGTGGATATTGTAACTCCTGCATATCGTTGTTGGTTGGATTCTGGGCACCCAGTACACCTTGAATTCTCTAAAGCTCCAAAAGATTCCGTCATAATTAGCGATATAATTCAAGTTCCACCAGAAGTGGATACACATCTTCACAGGGATTCTCATGTAGAACTTGAACTACCTCGAATCAGAGGAAGAGTGCAAGTTCATCGATTACCGCCTGGAATACATGTACTTCATGCAATTCCTGGCCACGCTGCTCCATCTACACTCCCTGGGAAACCCGTTCAAGTTGATCAAGAAGGAGAGAGAGTCTCTGCAATAGATAATGGTGAAATTCGAATTGAATTTCTCCCAGATGGCCGATTCGATTTGATAGACCGTGCAACAGGACGTAGGTTCCCAGGAATTGGACGACTTGAAGATGTAGAAGATGCGGGCGATTCTTACGACCATAGTCCAGCAGGACATCCTGGTCAAAGAGAAGGGCCCATGGACCTACGTGCTCAACCAATGGATAGAAGGCTGCACGATTCTGATATTACTCGAATCCAGACAACCAGTAACTTGCAACACTCTGATGAATGGTCAGCGACTGTTCATCTTCGAATAATTTGGAACCTCCCGGCTTACCTTGATGCTACTAATCAAACTCGAAGTGTGGAATTGGCACCAGTTACGATTGATCATTTCGTTACACTTAGATTGGGTGAAAGGAATGTCGAAGTAGAAACATGGGTAGATAACAAAGCTGAAGATCACAGACTTCGATTGATTGTCCCTACTGGAATGCACTTAACAGAATCAAATGCAGGGTCACCCTTCGATGTCGTCAGGAGGCCGGTACTGCACCCTCATGACCAAAGTTGGATGCAACCCCTAGTACCAACTCAACCAATGGAGCGATTCGTCGCTGTAACGGGTACAGATGATGGACTAAATGATGGAGGATTGGCACTATTATCTCCAGGTGTAAATGAATACGAGATAATACTTGCAGATGATGCAGACCCAGGCGGACACGACATAGCACTAACATTGGTCCGTTCTGTAGGATGGACTTCACAAAATGGATTTGCACATAGACATGATGCTGCGGATGCTGTACTTCCTGCTCCTGGATCACAATGTATAGGCTCCTCGATTACTCGGTGGTCTGTTCTTCCATTCGATGAGAATTGGCAAAGTGAATCAATACATCATGCTGCAGAATGCTTCTCAGCATCAGCTAATTTGTTGGTTGCAACAAGAAAACCTCTAGCAAATGGTTTCTTTGAAGAATCCCTTACTCCTGGGACTCTAGGACGAAGCCTCCAACATATCCGCTTTGAAGGAGATGGGCCAAACCCAATACTCTCAGCCTTCAAGCCTTCAGAAGATCAAGGAGCAATTGTACTTCGAGTATACAACCCTACAGATTCTGATTGGAGCGGTCGAATCTCCTCGGATTTAGATTTGAAGCGTGTACATGAATGTAGCATGTTAGAAAATGCGAAAAGAAAGAAAGTGGATCTAAGAAAAGGGGGATGGGAAGCAGAAATTCCATCTGGAGCGATTGTACAATGGCGACTTTCGTGAA
Source organism: Candidatus Thalassarchaeaceae archaeon (assembly GCA_030747885.1). Classification (GTDB taxonomy): domain Archaea; phylum Thermoplasmatota; class Poseidoniia; order Poseidoniales; family Thalassarchaeaceae; genus MGIIb-N2. The sequence goes on along the minus strand of JASLJW010000102.1, from coordinate 24,494 downwards.
CACTTCGTACTATGTACCGTGGAGTATCTGAACCATCAACATGACCAGCTTCCGCGATAGGTTTCAACTCCGCAGGAGGATGATTAATGCCCTAGAGGAGAAGAATCATGGCGAAGAAGCAGGATTAATGGGTGAAGAAAAAGCCAGAAAGAACCTCGAAAAAAAATTGGGCCCACAAGGATGGCAATTTCTTACAGGTGTTTTAATTCCTGATCCAAATAGAGTAGTTGGACGATTTGAAATTGATATAATTGCAATTTCACCCAAAGGAATTGTACTGATTGAGGTAAAACACTGGAAAGGGAAAATCGAGGTTTCAGAAGAAGGAATGAAACAATCCAAAGGAGGGGTTGACTATCCATTCCGTCGGCTTGATGATCGTATCAACCAAGTTGGTAGAATTCTACGCCCAACCATTATCCAAAGTGGTGTAGGAGACGATGTACCTCCAATCAAGGCAGCAATAATTCTCACTCATCGTAGTAGTGAACCCACCTCCAACATAATGGGGCAACATAGAATATTGAAATTAAAGGAATCAACAGGAATAAAATCTCTATTCGATGGTGAAGAACGAATGAACAACGAAACACGACAGCATATTATTCAGAAATTGCAGTTTTTCGGTACTTGGGATACCATCCAACATAGAGGAAAGGAAGGGTTAGGGCTAATTCGTTGGGGGCAAGTTCCTGAAGAGAAACAAGAAATGAAAATAAATGGAATTGATATTCTAGATAGGACAGAAGTTAGTGGATTCACAATTGAACCCATATGCGGATGGTTCAGAACATTGTTCAAAACTCCATTATTAAGAATACAAATTAGACTTAGAAATAAAGAAACCATAGATGCAGAAATTGATCCAGATTTATCTGTGCCATGGATTCAACCAGGAACGGGCCATCTAGATGAGGGAATACCAATTATCGGCATCAAACATTTTGACTATGGAAGAAATACAGACGACGATCCGAGAGATAAAGCAAGGCTAGAAGGTATCCCATATTCCGAAGGTGATATCGTAAGGGGGACAGTAGATGGTTGGCACGATAAACATGGTCTTTTCGTAGAACTACAACCGAATATGAATGGATTAATTCCAATGAGCATGATGCCGAATCTTGGACTCGATAACCTCAAGACTCTATATCCTCGGGGGCAAACTGTGAGGGTTATTGTGACTAATGTCAATCACCGGAGAAATCGTATTGCATTGAACTTCCCGGAGGGAGAAAAATGAGAGGTACCTCAGCAAAGGCTCCTACCCGAATAGATCTAGCAGGCGGTTGGACAGATGTGCCAATATTCGCGGAGAAGTATGGTGGAGAAGTAGTGAATTTTGCAATCAAAATTCATGCTGAAGCAAATGTTAGCACTAATGAAGATGGGATGTTAATTGCTAACTATAGAAGTAATTCCAGACTTGGTTCAGGCCTAGGTACAACTGGCGCAGTAAATGTTGCACTTCTAGCTGCTATTGATGGTGGAAAATCCTCACCTCTAGATATTGCAGAACAGGCATATCAATTTGAGATGCAATTAGGAAACATTGGGGGGAGACAAGATCAATGGGCTGCAGCACTTGGGGGGTTCAACCATTTACTTTTCATTGGGGATAGAGTAGAACAACTTCCATTGGAACCTTTAACGAGTTCAATCAATTGGTTGACTAAACATCTGATATTGGTTGATAGTGGGATAGAGCATGTTTCAGGAGAGATGCACAAAGGTGTTTGGGAGAGATTCAAACAAGGTGATACTGCAGTAGAAGAAGGATTACTATTGCTGAGAACTGCTGCAAAAAAAATGGCTGAAGGACTGAATAGAGATAGGAGGGATGCTGTAGTTGAATCCTTGAAACAAGTATGTGCAGGAGTAGACCTAATTGATGGAAATATACACGCACCATTCAAACCAGTAATTGAACCATTGATTGAATCAAAACACGTGATGGCTTGGAAAGCAGTAGGTGCAGGAGGAGGAGGGTGTGCAGCTATTTTGGTAAGGCCAAGTGCCCAAGATGTCGTGAAAATGGCATGCGAAGAAGCAGGTTGGACAGTGATTGAATGGGAATTTGATCACGAGGGCCTAGTTATTCAAAATGATGAAACAATGGAATAATTATCGGTGATTGAATGGATCTAGATCAGGCTCTAAAATCAAAAACTGATTTTTTGATGATTTCTACAAATGTTTGTTATTATTGCATAAGAGCTAAGAATATCTTAGATGCAAAGGGTTTTTCATATTTTGAAATCAATGGAAATGAAGAACTTGATGTCCATCTTGAAGCAAGGAAAAGAACTGGATGGCGAACAGTACCAATCATTTGGGACCTTAGAAATGATCAACCAATATTCGTGGGTGGTTCCGATGAACTTATGTCGATATTGAATTAATCCAGGAAATAATTTCTGATTTCTGTTCAAGATTAACCATGTGCCCCTTGTGATGTTGTAATTTCAATATAGAACAATTCGCCTTCTCAATTACATTGCAGAGTTCTTTAGCCTGTTCCATAGAAACAATTTGATCCGTCTCACCATGCATCCAAACAACAGGTATAGGATTGTTCAATAATGCCTCATACAACTCTTTAGGGCGAACTGATTTTCCTGAAATTAAAACCATTCCAAGAACCCTATGTTGGATTTTTTTGTGCATAAAAACTTCAGTAGCCATAGCTGCGCCTTGAGAAAACCCTCCAAGAATCAATTTTTCTTCAGATGATTGGAGATTGATAAAATCGACAATTGATTCTACAGATTCATCGACTTCCATTAGAGAGGAACTATTCAATGGTTCACTAGGAGGTTCATCACGTAACCACCAAGCAAAACCACGTTTTGGATGAGGAATTGTTGCTTCTGGAAGAATCAAATTCATTCCAGGAGAAAGCAATGATTCAGCAAGAGGGCGGATCAAATTAGCAGTGCCTGTCAAACCGTGCATCATCACGAGTGTGGGCATCTTTCAACCTCACAATGTCCAAGAACGAACAAGAGCACCGGCAACTTTGAGGTGAATAAAAGAATCTTGACCCCTTGTAGTGACAGTGATTGAATGCTCGCCAGAATTAGATGGAATGGTACCAAATGAACCCTTTTCTGTTGCTTCTGGACCCCATGCTCGGGTCAAAGGGGAAGCACCTTGGTGGTCTTTGATACTCAATGAACCTGAGCCACCTTGCTGACTTATTTCAACATCTAAATACCATACCAAAGTATCCCATGCCTCGTTTGGAGAATACCCTTCATCGAGAAATGTATCGTAAACTTCTTGATCATTTTCTTCATACAAATTATCATGAATATCTCCGGCACGGTAAAAGAATACATCTCCAGAATAGCCAGTTTTCTTTTCATTAAGATTCATTTGTAAGTGATCAACACCCTCATTGTCGGTCCAAAGGAGGCTCTTGATGAAACCCTCACGGCCACTAAATACATAACTAAGAGTATGGTCTTCACTCGATGTTGCAGAAACTGTGACTTCTCCGTTGTAGATATTGTCGGTATTTGCACTCCAATCTTGGCCTAAGAGTCTAAAATCCCAAGTGTTGCCCACTTCCCAAGGGAAATTAAAAACTGGCTGAGGATCACCATTCTCATAAACTGACAAACCGTCCATTGTAACTCTGCCTAAGAATGGATTATGATTGATTACTGCATGTCTTTGCGCCTCGCCTTCCGAAGAGATACCTAGCATGAATAAGCCATCATCCTCACGAATATCTGCGACTACTAAGCGAGTACTGTCTTCTCCAAACTCTGGAGTGATGAATGTGTATAGCCACTGATCACCGATTTGCCAGTCAGGCAGGGCTAATTCGTCATTGGTAGTATTGCCAATATCGGATTCTGTAATTGCCTCATCACTGATACAGCCCGCAAGGCTGACTGTCATCATCAATAGCGACAACAAGTAAGCACGCATGTTACGGCCCACAGCGATGTTATTTTTCAGTATACGGGTATGCTGCTCAAAATAGGTACCCTTCATCAAAGCCGCTCACAATTACAACTGCAACTATGCTCATCAATTTAAACAATCAATGGAACAATCACAAGACTCACGATGCTCATCAACTTGATTAGAATATTCAATGATGGCCCAGAAGTATCCTTGAATGGATCACCGATGGTATCTCCAATCACAGCTGCAGAGTGGGCCGCATCACCCTTCTCTGCTCCTGCAATGTGGCCTTGTTCGATTGCCTTCTTCGCGTTATCCCAAGCCCCACCAGCATTTGCCATAAACAAAGCCATGAGTACTCCTGTTACTGTTGCGCCAGCAAGCAGTCCTCCCAATGATTCAGGACCTAAAACAAGTCCAATAATTACTGGAGAAGAAACAGCAACTACGCCCGGAGCAATCATCTCTCTTAGGGCGGCCTTGGTTGAAATATCTACACATTTTGCACTATCTGGTTTTACGCCAGGCTTTCCTTCAAGCAACCCCTCTATTTCGCGGAACTGCCGACGGATTTCAGTAACCATCTCACCAGCAGCTTTTCCAACGCTAGTCATGGTCATAGCCGCTACAACGAATGGAAGAGCACCACCAATAAGGAGACCAATTACTACCATTGGATCAGTTAATTCCATTGTAAATCCAGGAGTGGCAGCCTCAACAGCAGACTTGAACGCAGCGAAGAGAGCCAAGGCAGTTAATGCAGCACTTCCAATTGCGAATCCCTTCCCAACTGCAGCAGTGGTGTTTCCTATGGAATCCAAAGCATCTGTAATCTCACGAACATCTGAACCAAGTTCTCCCATCTCCGCTATTCCGCCTGCGTTATCTGCAACAGGGCCATATGCATCGACAGTCATGGTAACTCCGACTGTGGCAAGCATACCCATTGCAGCCATAGCGATTCCATACAATCCCGCAAAGTCATTGGCAATGTAGATGCCAATCGCCATTAGTAGAATTGGAACGAACACTGACTTCATCCCTACTGAAAGTCCTGCAATTGCATTAGTAGCGGGACCAGTCTTAGACATCTCACCAATGTATGGGATATCTCTCACGGATAGGCCCATCACTGGCTCGATTCCAGTATAATACTCAGTTACAAGGCCAATTAGAATACCAACTACTGAACCTGCTATTACGGCATAGAGAGGGTCATAGTTGGGAAGATCCATTCCGTTAGGACCCATTATCAGGTACCCACCGGCCCAAAACAAACCTGCACCGATGAATGTAGTGTATCGTAGCGCAGCAGCAGCATCATCCATGTTCTTCAAAAATGACATTGAGAATACACCAATGATGCTAGCAAGATAACCAACCAATGCTAGTGCTATTGGCAAGAGGACCAAAGCCCCATAATACTGTGCTCCAGGAATATTTCCCGCTGCCATTGCGGCAGCACCAGACGAGGCAGCGATTACCATTGCAGCGATAATAGAACCAACAAAGGATTCGAAGATATCTGCGCCCATTCCAGCTACATCTCCTACGTTATCACCTACATTGTCTGCAATCACGCCAGGATTACGGGGGTCATCTTCTGGAATTCCTGCCTCTACCTTGCCTACAAGATCCGCACCAACATCAGCAGCCTTAGTGTAAATTCCTCCACCTACACGGGCGAAAAGTGCAATGCTAGAAGCACCCATGCCGAAACCAGCAATGTACCCCACAGTACCGAAATCTTGCCCTAACCAAAGATACATCGAAGAGACTCCAAGTAAGCCTAATCCGCCGACTGCAAGCCCCATGACTGCTCCACCATTAAACGAAACAAGAAGTGCAGCAGGTTGCCCGCCATTCTTGGCAGCCATTGCAGTTCTTCCATTTGCGGAAGTTGCACTTCGCATTCCTGAATATCCTGCCATTACAGATGTGAATGCCCCAAGAAGGAAGGCGACTGCAGTCTCCATTCCCAAATCATTGTTTATCTGGCCACCTCCAAGAAGTAGTCCAGCAACAACTAGAACAAACACAGCAAGATATCGATATTCAGCATACAGGAAAGCCATTGCTCCATTCTGTATCTGATTAGTGATATCGGAGACTGTTTCATTATCAATCTCGATTGAATCATTCCTACGATAAAGGAAAAACGCTGTTGCCAATCCAAAAACAGCCAATCCGACGCCTAGTTGTGCTAATTGTTCAGGGGTTAATGCACTCATTTCATTCACCTATTCCATCAACGCGAAAATCGACCTATATTTAATGGAGACCGATACGAAAACACTTCTCTACCTTTTTGAAGAGTATTCAATAATCGCCATACCCCCTAAAAACAGGATATTTCATGAGTTGGTTGATAGGTGAGGACATGGTGCGTATATTGTGGTCGACAAGCAACTCATCCTAGATTCGGTAGGGCCCGTACAGGCTGTACTAGATGCACACGATGGAATAGTAAACGTTGTAGATACCACTGATGGAATCATCATGATCTCACTTGAAGGAGGTTGCACAGGATGTGGCTCAACGCCAATGACTGCTATGCAAATCTATTATTCTTTGATGCAATTGGATGAGGTGAATGATGTTGTATTCCAAAATGGAGAACTTCCCGAATACATGCGAGAATTTATCGATGAAAAACTTGCAAATGAATCTAGCAATGGTGAATGATTACTCTTCTTCACCTCTCTCGCGACGTAACTTCATCAAATGATGTGGATTTGGTTCGCCCTGAATCTCTTCTCCATTAATCGGAATTATCTGACTGGTCAACCCCATCACAACCAACACTAAAGCTAGGAAATTAGCCATAGGAGGGGAACCCCAGAAAACACCTCCTGAAAAATGAAAAACAACGAGGCATACAGCAGTCAACAAACAAAGTAAAGTCATAACATTGTGAGACAAACGTTCAATTTTCTCCGAACGGGCAAGTGTTCCGATAGAGATCCAAATCACGACAATAAGTCCACAAGACCAAGAAAGGACGGATTCAAAAAACTCCAGCATCTACTCCCCTCTGAACTAAACTAGCATTGCCAGTCTTTGATTTTGAGCAAAGTAAGAAGATGATTCAAGACCCCTCGTTAACAACCAAGTTCCATGGTGAGTGTTCACGGATGGGCATTGCCCCGATCACGGAGGAAAGAACCACCATTCTTCACCAAAAGTCAAATTATTTCCGTTCTGGAACAAGTTGGAACATTGCTACAATTGGATGGAGCAAATCCATTTCGAGTAAGAGCATATGAAAACGCTTCTCGGAGCCTCTCTGCACATGAAGAAGACCTATGGGAAACAGTGAATGATGGTTTATTGATTGATATCAAAGGGATTGGTAAAGGAATTGCAGGGCTAATTGAAGAAGCAATGAAAGAAGGATCATGGGGGGGACTAAATTCACTTTATGAAAAAGTTCCAAAGGGATTAATCGAAATGCTGGGAATTCCAGGTCTAGGTCCTAAGAGAATCAAACAGTTTTACGATGAACTTGGGATTGAAAGTATTGCCGAACTACGCTCTGCGGCTGAAGATGGTGCCTTGAGTAAACTACCACGCATGGGAAAAAAGATGGAAGAACGGATTATTGAAGGAATCGAATTATTGGCTCGCTTCACTGGGCGACGGCGCCTAGATATTGGGCTACTGTATGGTGAAGCATTTGAAGGAAGAATCTCATCAATTTCAGGGGTCCAAAGAGCACAACTTGCCGGTTCAGCCAGACGAAGGAAAGAATCAATCGGCGATTTGGATATTGTTGCAGCGGTAGAAAAAAAGAATCTAGAAGAGGTTACTGAAGCAATACTTGCAATTCCTGGAATCGCAGAAGTTAAGGGTGCTGGAGATTCAAAAATTAGCCTTATCCTTGAATCAACACTCTTTGATGAGACCTCATCTAGATCAATGATAGATGGGGGAGTTCTTGCAGCACTGGGAGGTGAAGCTTGGGAAGAATTGGAATCAAACTCAACAATAGATGCACAAGTGAGATTGGTTCCACCTCATGTTTTCGCTTACACAATGGCCTATTTCACTGGAAGTAAAGAACACAATGTGAGGATGCGGCAACGGGCTCTAGACATGGGATTAAGGCTCAATGAATTTGGATTATTTCCACTTGAAGGGCTAGGCGATATGAAAGGACTTGAAGCAGCAGCAAATGGAATGCCTGCTGCAAATGAAAAAGAAATCTATCAGCACCTAAAGATGGATTGGGTCACTCCAGAAATGAGAGAAGATATGGGTGAAATTGAGGCGGCTTCAGCAGGAACACTCCCCAATTTATTGGAATCAGAGGACATTAAAGGAGCATTACATAATCATACAACTGCATCTGATGGGGCTGCTTCGTTGACTGAAATGGCGGATGCAGCAATCTCCTTGGGATGGGAATTTTTGGGAATTGCTGACCACTCTGAAGTACTCAACATCGGAGGTAGAAGTATTGGAGTACCACAGGACTTGGTTTTCGAGCAAGGCAAAGAAATACGAAAACTGAATGAGAATTGGCAGGACTCTGAAACCAATTTTCGAATCCTACATGGTTCAGAATGTGACATATTAGCTGATGGAAAATTGGATTATCCTGAAAATGTTAGACGAGAATTGACACATGTAGTTGGCAGTGTTCATGCTCTTGGATCATGGAAAAATCGTGATGAATTTGAGAATACTGAGAATTTAATCAAAGCTATTGAAGACCCAACATTCACTATTCTTGGACATCCAACCGGCAGAATAATCGGGGGAAGAGATGGGTTTCCTGTGGACATGCACGCAGTTCTGAGAAGAATGGGTGAACTAAATTCTGAAGGAATTCTGAAGGCCTGTGAAATTAATGCAAGTCCATATCGATTGGATCTGGATTGGAGACTTTGCAAATATGCAAAATCACAAGGAGTTCCAATTGTAATAAATCCCGATGCACATTCAACTCAAGGTCTGAAAGATGTGTGGTTTGGTGTACAAATTGCAAGAAAAGGATGGTTAGAAGCAAATGATGTATTGAATTGTCTATCTGGGCACGAAATTGAATCTAGAATGTTGGAAGGAAGGAAATGAAGAGAAAAGAGAAAGCAAAACGGATTGGGGAGATTCTCGACAATCTATATCCTGAAACACCAATCCCTTTGGATCACAATGATTCCTACACCCTATTGGTTGCAGTAATGCTATCTGCCCAAACAACAGATAAGAAAGTGAATCAAGTCACTCCATCTTTATTCAAAATCGCACCAAACCCTGAAGCTATGGCATCTCTTGATGTTGATGAAATAAAGGAAATAATCAAAGAAATTGGGCTCGCTCCTACTAAAGCAAAGAATCTCAAACGGATGGCAGAACAGATTATTTCTAAGGGAGGGGAGGTCATTCCAGATTGGGATTTCTTAGAATCTCTCGCTGGAGTAGGGCATAAGACTGCAAGCGTAGTAATGTCTCAGGCTTTTGGAATCCCTGCCTTCCCAGTAGATACACACATCCATCGACTAGCTACAAGATGGGGACTTAGTAATGGAAAAAACGTAGAACGAACTGAAAAGGATTTGAAGGCAGTTTTCTCAAAAGAAACATGGAATTCAAGACATCTACAAATCATTTACTTCGGAAGAGAACATTGCCCTGCTCGGTTCCATGATCTCACAGACTGTCTAATTTGTTCTTGGGCTGCTTCAAAGAAACGCATCAACAGCGAACGTAGAAGAAATTAGCCACCTGAAATGAATAGCCCAATTGAAGCATCGAGAACTATTGCGGTCAAGAAACTGGTTAATCCAGCCACCCACAGCATCGAAATCATTTGACCTACTGAAAGAGAAATTCCCCCTCCTCGAATCCGAGCAGAGATCAATCCTAGAATGACAATCATAAACAAAACAAGAATTGATACTACAATCTTGAACAAGAAAATATTCTCTTCGACAACAATACTGTCATCTAATACTGGTAAACCAAAACCTCCGGACGTTTCAGGAATCCCTGCAACATCCGTTTCAGCAATACCTTGAGCCACGCCACTAATTGATTCACCAAGCCCTTGGACAATTGATATGGTGATGTTCAAACTTGTAATCATCGCAATGAGTACACCAAAAGCAACTCCCTGCATGGTCCCAGAAGACAATGCTCTACGTCTACGAAGAGAGAGAAGGTTTGTTGTATTCTTTGATACCAATTCTGCTACTCCTGCTGGTAACCCACTAGATTGAGCGCCTTCTAGATATATTCGAATGAAACGGGAGACCATCATTGAATTTGCATCAGCTGCAAACCAATCCCAAGAATAATCACTATCGATTCGCATTGAAAGTCTTCTCTCCAACTGTTCAATTGAGTTGTTCAAAGCACCAAAATCAATCCCTCGGAGAGCTCGAACTGTGGCACTGGGTTCTGCTGCTCTAGCTTGGGCAGTACCCCCTAATGCTCGAATAAAACCAGGATAGGACTCATCCCTTCTTCGTACAGACCTTTCTTCACGACCAACCAAGTGAGCTGGGACAGCTAAAGGCGTAACAATTACGGCGATGGACAATAATCCATATTTGTGCCAATTTTCTAAAATAAAACTAAAACTGATAATAAAGGTTGAAAACATCAATATTAATATCAATAAAATTCCAATGGAAGCCCCAATAACCCATGCCCTCCTCATTTTTATTTTGTAAGAAGTTTGCATATTATTTCGGGAGAACAAATCATCATCTGGAATCAAAACCATGAATGAAATTAAACCAAACAATTGCAAAATAGAATAAATCAAAGCAGCAAGAAGAATCCAACGAATTCGCACCATCACAGTCCAAGGATCATCTTCTAAGGTCCCCGTCATGAACAATACAAGATGGATTCCCGAAACAACAAGCAAGAACATTCCAGTCGTGGTCAGTGAGACATAAATTTCCCGAAGGGTATCTACAGCCTCCAACCTAGTGTCGTACAATGTATTGAATTCCTCTTGAAATGTATCCTGTTCTGAACGCATGAACTCCTCCAATGGTTGCCCTGCTTCAACTGAAAAGGCCATACGGTCTAGGAAATCCCCCCATATTGGAGATGGACTTTGTCTACCAACTATTCGTGCGGCTTCAGGTAAATTGGTATGCCATCGATCGACTAATGTTTCAATTGATTGGACCTCATCTGCTAATGCACCGTAATCCCCCATTTGCTTCAGTATATCGAACATAGATTGAGCCCCAGCATCACCCAGAGATAAGATGCCCATTCGAGTGATGAACATGTGCATTTCACGTTCAATCGCTATGGCAGTACGTTGAGTTTGAATTAAAGGCCAAACAGCGGCAGCAGCACCAGTTAGAAGGGGGAAAATAAGGGCTAATATTAATCCAGATATTCCTGTGAAAAGTCCTGATACCCCCCAGAAAACAAATGCACCCACCAATAAACCAGTTACTATTGCAGGAGTTACTACTTTGATTGCGTATTCCTGAACAGGCATCCCTAGTCGACGAATTGCAATTTGCCAAAGTGGGAGGCGTTCCATTTACACCTCACCTTAATCCTTCTAATGATTCACCCCTACCCAGGTGTCAATGGCCGATGAGAATTGTTCCCATCCCTGCTGGTAGTAGACGTCTAGAAGGTCGAATACGTCATCATAATGCGTCAAATCGCGATCCACCATTCGTTGAATTGCCTCAGTTCTTCGTTCCATTTCGTCGTAAATATCACGTTTATTTGAAAATCCCATCATTGGAGCCATCTTATTCTCCATCAAATGTGATTGGAACATTCCTCTAAAGTAATGTTTGTCTTGAACAGGGTCCCATTCAAACATCCCCCTAGTCAAGATTCCATCAGCAAATTTGTTGTATCCAATTACCTCATCAATCCCAGTAATTCTTCTAGCGATTCCGCCTCCAGGTGCTTCAACCACTTCTTGGAAAATTGCAAAATTCAGATTGTCGAAGAAACGTGCTGGAACATTGATTGGATCACCAGTAAATCTCTGGATCATCTTGACAATAGAAGAGGCGTGGAATGTTGCAATCACAGGGTGCCCTGTTTGCATTGCCTGGAATGCAGTAGCACCCTCTACACCTCGAATCTCGCCAATGATGATATATCGAGGCCTAGATCTTAGAGCAGCCTTCAATAAATCGAACATTTCTACCCTGGAATCTTCATTCTTTGAATCACGGGTAACTAAGCGTTGCCAAAGTCGGTGACGCACTTTAACCTCAGGAGTATCCTCTGCAGAATATATTTTCACATTGTGATCAATGAAGGGTAAAATTGCATTCAATGTCGTTGTTTTTCCCGAAGCGGTTTCCCCAGATACAAGTAGTGACATTCCATTTTCAAGACCAAGCCAAATGTATGCTGCTTGTTGAGAAGACATAGTTCCCCATTGGACCAATTGAGTGAATGAAATGGTCTCTTCAGCGAATTTTCTAATGGTGAATGAGGGGCCAAGCATCGAAACATCGTCACTGAAAATGATGTTGATTCTTGAACCATCAAGTAGTGCGCCATCAATAATCGGTTTACTATCAGAAACTGGGCGCCCAATACGTTCCGACATAGAGCGAAGATACCGACCTAGGACCTCGACATCTCTGAATCGAATGTTTGATGTCACCATGCCGAATACCTTGTGATCCATGTTGATATATCTCAAACCTACAGAATGGATATCCTCAAGCTGCTCATCTGAAAGAAGTGCCTCCAATGGGCCTGATTTAACCAAATCACGTATGATAATGTACTTCAATCGCTCTAATTGCTCTTCAGTAACCTCTACAAGAGATTCTCCAAATCCAAGAAAACCCAACGCTGGACCAAGGACATTCTCAGCCTGAATCACACTTGGGCGAGTGGTAGTCATCCTCTCTATCATCCCATTAAGAATGCCCTCAAATTCAGAATCTGAGGTGAACGAAGGAGCACTTGGTGCATCACGCAATAGACGATCTACAATTTCCTGCCGTATTACTTCCTCTTCCTCATTCAATACAGGTTCAATTCCAAACCACAAGGTAGTTCCAGCACCTTGTTCATCATCATCTGGTGGCTTGTAAATATGAGCAAAAAGAGGCGGTTTAAGAGTGTAAATCAAATTACGTGGTTCAACGCTTTTTGCGCCCCTATCTAAGGGACCATAGAAGAAGGGACGTGAACCATGTTGGGCTTCAAAATCTTCGACCCATTTTCTAACATGAGAATGTCTGGCCATAAGCCCTTCAAGGTCTCCCTTTTGGATTCCAATTTCCTCTTCTTCTGCCATTGGATGCACCTCAACTGACCGCCGTAATATCGACAATGAAACCCATGCTAGGTTCTACCCTCCATCCAATTCTGGCTTGAACTGGGCCAGCTGCTCTCAGAAAACGTGTGACTGCAAGAGTTCTATTCAATTGGCCCCCCTGGGTGGATGCTAAAAGACCTAAAACTACTTCAGCAGAACCTTTGATTTCACGCAGCAATGATGGCTCAATTTCATCCGTATCAATACACAACATCAGAGTTCTACCCTCAGCTGTAAATCGGCGGATTGCTGAAAGAAATGAAGATGGATTTACCCCCTCTGGAATTAATTGTGATGCTCGATCAATAATTACGAAATCCGCCGCTTTGAGTCCTTCATTTGAAAGTAGATCCTCGATGGTGATTTCAACCTCTACCTCTTCTGTTAGAACTCCAAATCTAGATAACAACAAAAACTGCCCTTTATCAATATAATCAGACATAGAATAACCGATACTAGCCACTTGTTCAAGCCAACCCCTAGTGGTCAATTCAGTAGTCACTAATGCTACCTTAGTCCCATTTTCAACTAAACCATAAGCAAGTCGCTGTGCAATTAGGCTCTTTCCTCCACCTATGTCGCCTTCTACAAGCATAAGAGACCGATTAGGAATTGCTGCACCTAAACTATTGGCTAAACTATCCTGTTCAAGACCAAATGGGAATGAGTCTTCATACAATGCGCACCACCTCCGTAAACGAATTGACTCCACGTGCAGGAATATATCTATCCGATTGAACAATCACATTCAGGAATACTTCCTCGTTTGTAGGTAACAAAATATTTCCTTGAAGAGTGAAATTTACAACTGAACCAGGAATCCAAACTGAAGGAATTACCCCTCTCTGAGTGACGTTCATGAATGAACCATTGAGTCGTACCGTTGTTCCTGTAATATTTAATGTAGTTTCACCTGTATTCTGCACAGTTATCATTGTCTGATTGGTTGTAGGATTCCAATCAATATTCATTGGATCACTAATTAGAGTGGCTTCTGTCTTTGAATTCGCTTCAATCTGATTTGTACTATCGTCAAGAGCCGAAGATACTCCTCCCCATGCTTGAATCAAAACTGCTGAAACAACCCCTGCTACGATAAGACTGGTCACTAGCATAATCATATCTGATGCACCCCCGTCTGCCATAGTATCACCTTACGCAATTGTAGCTCCCGACCCATGGTCATATGATGAGATAAATGCTCGATTAGGAGTACCAGTTACAGTATCAGAACCCATAATTATTTCACCAGGAAATAAATAATCAAATGAAGAAAAGTAATCGGTGAAAGGTTGCGGATCCCCTCCATCAAGAATAATCCAAACTTCGGACAATAAAACCGGTTCAGAACCATCGTTAGTGATGTTTACAAACAAAGTCGTCGATGTCAAAGTTGCATTCACAATCCGTACTTCGACATCTTTGGAGTCATTATTGTCTATTTCTTCAAAACGTTGGCGGTTTTCTAAGGTAATTACCATCGCATTAGCAAAAATTGAGAGGAGAACTGTGCCTACAATCAAGGCGCCAACACTGGCAGAACCGCCCACATCTCACTCCCCCGGTTCAACATCAACCATGGGTGCTGAAGGAATTGAAGAATGGCGAATAGACGATGATTGCGACCGCCATGCATCCACCATTGCAACGAAAATCAATAGAGGGCGATTGGGGAGTGTTGCACTCCCACTACTCTCTCCGGGTTCAGCCAATGACGTAATCCCACTGAGTGTCTTCGCTTCTTGTGAATTGAGAAAGCCGCTTTTGGCAGCGGCTTGAATGAATGATTGGGCATCACTTCCAGAAAGATTGTCTAGAATAAGTGCGGCGATTTTTGCAGGATCTACTCCAGGTCCAGAAATCCCTGCATCCTTAGACCGAAGGAATGGATTCAATGCAAGTGACTGGGCCTCATACAAATCAAGTAAATCCGGACCTGAATGAAGAGCATCAGTACCTTCTCCTAATTCATTCAATGAAACTGAGGATACTTCGCCATCACCTCCTACTGTGTGAATCATATCAGATGCTGGAGCAACACCCCCTCCAGATACCTGTCCAAGAGTTAAATTGGTCTCCATATGCCCGATTGATGCTTCTAACCGCTCAAAACGATCCGCGAGCATACGAAGTAATTCATCAGGAGCAGGCCCAGAAGATGTAGTTCCAGATGGAGGAGATCCAGAAGGAGGTCTTGAACCCATGTCGCCCATGAATCCTACACGAGTTGCGCCTGGGGTGAACAACCAGGCCTCAAGGTCCGTGGGGCGATACTCTGGAGGGATGTCAATCTGATCGACTGTTACACGAGATGCCTCGTCTAAACGATCAGCTGTCCGACCTTCCTGACTTTCCATTAATATCGCTCCTCCTCTAGTAGGTAGTAGCAACCACTAACCTGGTGTGACCCAGGAGAATGATTGGAACTAGTAATCAAACTAAGACTGCGCCGCCATCAAGGGAAGTTACTTCCATCTGAGCGTAGGTTTCTCCGCCACCATTGACGATGATACGTACCTCAATTGCGTCACCTGCACCAGGAGCACAGTTTGCTAGTGTCATCTCGAAGGTGAAAGTTGTGCCAGAATCAATGGTTGTTCCGGCTGCGATACCTGTTCCATCAAGTTCTTCGGAGTTTCCGTTTGTGATTAGATCAATATCGTTTTCAGAATCTCCAGGAGTAGCAGCGTCTTCACAAATAACCACGTATGTGATATCTCCGCCAGTAACGTCATCAGAGCCAGCGCTCATCTGAGCAATGACATATACTTGAGTAACGGCACCTGCTGCGGTGCCATCAACATGAGCTGAGACGATTGTTACCTTTCCGGAAATTTCGTCACGGGTATCATCACCCGTTGCTTCAGCACGTTGCTGTAGTTCTTCTGCGGTCTTGATAATGATTGTAGATGCTACTGCAGCCACTAAAATTAGTGCAATAAATACAATCATTGCACCGATACCAATCGATGCTCCATCGTCATTCTTGTAGGTCGTGTTCATGTTGTTCATGGTGTTCACCAACCCCTTGCACTTCATTGAAGTATATCATAGTATTCTAAAAGGTCAGAAATTCAAGGACCTGAAAGGATTTTGGCCGCTTATCTTGCATCTATTTCCGTAGCCACATGAATGACTTCGCCAGGAGCAAGATTTTGGACAAATGGGACTCGTTTTGCAGCATATCCACGAGGCAACCAAACATCTACAACAAAACCGTCAATTTTTCGTAAAGTTCGGTTCTCAATTCGAGACATTACTGAGATGTCTCCCATATCTACCATGTATCCAGTAACTACTGAGACTTGCTTTGATAATACTAGATTTTCTGAAATAGTGCCTGTGGGGTGAATATGAATTCCCATCTCAATAACGCCCCTAGGAGGAATAACTGGAATCTGGGCAGCCTTCGGTTCAGCAATCCACCCAGTCGGTGCAGGTGCTGCAATTCTCATGGCTGGAAGATCATGTTCTCCAAGATTCTCAATTGTCATCAGAAGTAATCCATGCTCCATCTCAGCTGGCCAACGAGCTTCCACGGTGAAGAAGAATCTTCCAGCGACGAATGGATTTATTCTTCCACCTGATTCGCTTAATGATTGGATTGCTGTACGGAATGAATCTAAAGCGGATTCCCATTCCCCTTTTCCGAGATCAATTAATCCATCTGTGACTATGCCTCTCGCCCTCATTTCTTCCTCACTCAAATCATCAAGTCCAGCAAGATGTTGTTCTAAAGCCAACAAAGACCGATGAAGGCGAATGACTTGTTTCTCAAGGAATTCAGCATCTCTATTTGCTTCCCTCAAATCCGCTCTTGCTTTGAATGGCCTATGATTCCAAAGGAAATGACGCACTCGGGCTGAACGAATAGTCAATTGATCAACAAATCTTGAGGAAGCGTCTGCACCTGACCCCATCAAATCATCAATTGAATCGCCGCGAATCATTCCTCTTCACCCCCTTCAATTTCATCTGATTCCATTTCCTGATTGAAGTCTTCGGGCATTGGAGGGGGAGTAGAGAATAGATTGGTTCGGTTCTGTGTTCTACTCTGGAGAATCCCTCGAATCCTAGCGGTTCGAATATCCAATGCTGCCAAATCGTTATGCAGCAATCCGTAAAGACGGTCCAGATATCTAAGGACCACAAGACACATTATTCCAACAACAAGAATGTAGCCAATACTAGACCCAATGCCTATGGCACTTATATCGACCTTCAAACTAGGGTCGAGGGTCATCATTAATACGAAAAATATCGGAGCACCAAGAAGAATTAGTCCAACTTCGCGTCTTGTTGTTTCAATCTCATCAGCATGATTACCAAGAGCTGCCCTCTCACCTATCAAGGCCTTTCGACGGTCATCATGAATGGCTTGAATTTCACCTGCACCGAGCCATGATACAACCATCATCCAAAGTGTTGCAAGAACGATACAAATCAAACCAATATCTTCAATCACAGATGAGCGAGCAAATATTGCTAATCCCAACATGGCGATATATGTTGAACCATGAAGTGCTCGTTCATCATCATCCAATCCTCTTCTGAATAAGAACAAAGACAAAACTATTACCAAAATTCCAGAAATTAAACTAACAAGGAATCCAGGACTCCAGGAATCAATCTTAAGCATACGAACATCAACATCATTTTCTTCCTCATTCCCATAGACTGATTCAGGCAACAACAAATTGACAGTACATTCCAAATCCCCTTGAGTTGTGTACCAAGGCAATGGATCAGCAGTTACAGTCCAATTTACTTCAACTGATTCTTGAACTCCCAAAGATGGAATAACCTTGGGTGAATTATCTGAAATTGTAACTGATTCTCCACATGAAAGTATTACCTCACTATAGAGCGGAAGGATTGCAGTCCCAGAATTGGTCACGTCGACAACCAAGTTAGTAGTGCTCCCTTCCACAAGAGAACCTGCACTAAAACTGACTCCAGTAATTCGAGGATCACTGTATGAATCCATTCTTAGTTTAATTACAAAATTTGTTCCGGGGCGACTACCTGCCTCATCAAGATTCTCAAGATTAAAGGTGAGGTTCCAACCATCACCCGGTGCAATAGAAGTAGAATCAGGCATAGTAATCTGAATATCAAAGGAATCAAGAGCATATGGGGATGCTGAACCAAGAGAATGGAGATCCCCTGGAACCAATGGACTTGGACCGCCTGGGATTGCAAAACTCCACAACGTTTCGGGATAGAGTGAAGCATTCACAGTTCTTTCAGCTGAGACATATCGTAGAGAATATGATGACGGGCTCAAGGTGCCGGTTTGGCTCAATTCAGGAACATGCATCCAATCGATGGTCAACGTATGTTGTGGACCATCTGAGCCACGTAGAATCACAGGATCATCTGTTTGAACCCTTTCTACGGAAAGAGGAGTTGACCAGCTAGCATTTCCACCTACTTCTCCTCGTGGAATGAAATCGAAAGACAAAGTGCCTGATTCTTTATCCCAATGGCGATCATCAGTAGGAGTCATTGAGAGGTTTATCCAACGCTCTTCCCCTTGAGATAATTCCAATGTTGCAGGGCAAACTGGCGCTGACCAACGACCTATAGTAGATACATCCAATGAACAAGTAACATCGAGAATAACTGCGTCATTCCCTGCATTCCTCATTAGATATGCTGCGTCCCTTGATTCGCCAGGGATACTTGCAATTCGTATTGGATACGAAGCCATCACAAGTTGAAAAACCGGTTTTATTGTTACTGTCACATTGGATTCGCCGATGGTTAGATTATCTGAGGCATTAATTGCAAGAATTGGAATTGTATACACCTGCCCAGCCATGGGGACCTCTTCTGAATCCAAAGCAGGAACAGTAATGGAGACTATCAAACCTGAAATAGTCTCACCAGGAAGAATATCAATTACATCTGAAGATTGTATCCAACCTGCTGGAGTAGATAGATTGAATGTACCCACTTCTCGGAGATTTCCTTGATTCTCAATTGTTACAGGCATCGTCAACGTTTCTCCAGGAATTGCCTCAAAAGAAGAATCATGAGACAATCGAAGATCGTGAACCTTCTCAATCCCGACCCTCACCGTCAAACGATCTTGTTCAGTACCAGAATGTTCTAGAATTAATTGGAACGAATAGGAAGAATCGGCTCTAGCACTACTTAACGCAGTAACATCGACTGTCAGGGTTATGTTAGCTCCAGGATCAGCAGTTACACTGTTAGGTGCCCCTACTGTGAAGTCAGTTCCTCCCACAAAATTCCCGGTAGAAATATCAAATGTTTGGAGAGAATTACCCATGTTCCTAACTTGGAAACTTGCCGTTTGTGTTCCTTCAGAAGGAACCTCAATGTACATTTCATCCGGTTCTATTGAAGCACCTATCACTTCATCAAGAACAAAACTAGCAGTCCCATTATCTACAAATCTGCCTTCTCCATCAAATACTAAAATTTCAATCTCATGAACGATATCTGCCCTAGCATCCGTAGGTGGAGTGGCAGTAACTACGACATTTTGGAACACTGAATCTATTCCTGAGGGCCATGTCCCCACTTCTGGCGCCAATGCAGTGACTGCGTTTGGAGTAAGATTCACTACCCAATCTGGAAGACCGGGACTAGATAGAGTGTAATCCGAAAGAGCATTTCCATTATTGGTAAGGACCAATGTTGCAGTGTTCTCTACTCCTGGAACTCCTGCAGTTAGTGGACTATCTTCTAATTCACCATCGATTACAGTTTCAATAATTACTCTGAATGTGGCAGTTGTCTCAGGAGATGTAATGCCGACCATACCGGTCAAAGATGTCGATGCTGTAAGAGTGAAATTCAGAATCCCTGCTGCTGGGAGAGCGTCAGTAGGGCCAACTACAGAAGTTACTACAGTTCGAGATTCTCCAAGATTTAGAGGCACAGAACCAGGAGCTACAGTAGAATTCCATCTCAATATTTCTTGCGCCCCATAAGTTGCCCCATCTACTGAACTAAATTCAGTCGGAGAGGAAGTAACATTGACGACTGCTGAACCACTTGTACCAGATGGAAAGTTGCTCAATAAAATAACTTCCAAATCAAATAAATCAAAGACATCTCCTGCTTCCAATTCCGCTGTAGAAAATACCAATTCATCTACAGCTGGATACATTGCAACACTAACTGATGGACGGACTTCAATATCGGTGATATTTGAGGCAGTGAGAGCAGCACTACCTTCCACAGGTGTAGAAGTCACGCGAAGATGTAATCTGTTCCCAGCAGCAATTTTTGCCTCAGGGTCAAGAGGGGATTCTAATACTGGTGCAGAGACTGTAATGGTTACTGCCCTACTATTGCCAGGAGAAACTAAATCAGTCAACTCAGGCTCAATTTCAACTAGCCAACCATTGGGTTCTTCTTGGAGGCCCGCTGTTAAATCAAAATGTGCTGGCGATGTTCCTGTATTGATCAATGTGTAATCAACCACTACAAAAGAACCTGGATCGATGTTTACCAATGTACCATTACTCTGTAAATCCGACTGATAGAGATCTCCTGCCAATACCGATGCTCTAGCAGAAACGCTCACTCCAGTAGTGGTACTATTCACGTAAACAGTCACAGTCTCCACATCAGATCGATTCGCAGTTATTGGGACATCAACTGGCACATTGATTGGGGCACCAGTATTGGATGCTAGATTATTTATGATCGAGGGTAGACTAGATGGATCCACCCATCCTGAAACATTGCTGTACTCTACTGTGTAGGTATCAGAAGTTGAACCTACATTCTGGACAATGAATAGAAGACCAGTGCCACTACCTGGGTCAACTGAAATATTTGATGGAGGAGTTAGAGTAGCATGAGAATCAGTCAACACAATATTTCGTGAGGAGATGGTTATATCGGTAGTGGAACCATCCTCAAAAGCAATCTCAAACAGCCCGCTTAACGTGTATGTCCCCGTTAATGGAGATCCATCGAAAGACAAATTCACTACCGAATTTCCTGCATTCGCCGAAATTGAGCCGGGCGGTGCCTGAGTAATACTCGAGGTTACATCGATATTCGAACCGCCCGATGCAGGCGTTAGAATCAATTTACCTTCCGCAGTAAATGGGATATTGCCTGTGTTTGAGAATACCCAATCACCATGCCACATGTCTCTACCAATAATTGCTCCATCATTGGGGAGAGTATCGGAAACGATGAGATAATCAGATGTATCCAAAACGGTGAGAGTATCAGGAATCGTAAATCCATCATTTGATGGATCTGAATCAGCACCTGCCGTAGCAACTACCGAAACATCTGCTGTTCCAGAAGGTTGTACCCACTCCATTAAGTGAGTCTCAGAAGAGCCCCCGGCTAAAGTAAATGAAACAGAATCAACCACAGAAGGAGAACCAGAATTCACAGCAACATTGAGTTCTAATGTACCAGTTGCTGCAGTTGTTCCAAGATTTACTATCCTAACTCTAACTTCATGCGTCCCTTCAGCTAACGTATGTGTGCCGCCAATAACTGCAGAGGGAGATATAATTTCAACTAAATCAACAGAAATATCTACAGAACGTCCAGAAGTGGATGACTGTGGTTCCTCAAGATTGTGTATCGCTAATTGCCCCATAGAAGAAACTAGCAACAATAATACCAGAAGAATGGAATGAAAATACTTCATCACGAGCTGCCTCCTTGTGTCTTCTGAATCCTGATTGTACGTCCCTGTCCTCGATACAAAGAAACTAACTTATCCAACAAACGGGAATGCTCTTCTTCACTAATTCCAAGTTTTCTCCGCTCATCCCATAGCAACATCTGCTCTGTTCTAGTGAGTAATCCGTCTTTCAGGTATATCTCCAAAGTCCTACGATATGTGTCTCTATCACTGATTGCATATACTAACCCGTTATCATCAATCAAATCCGCCCTTTCTTGGATTCTATTTCCTAAATGATTTGCTTCTTCGAAATTTATGGAACGCGCATCAACCTCTGTTTGAATTTCATTCGCAATCAACTGAAGGTCTTGCAGGCTACGTGCCTTTTGTAGACGGCGAAGGTATCTTCGTGCCTTTCTACCAAGACGTGTAGACATTGCATGGCCTCCGCTATCCCACAACCAGTTCCCGGAGGAATATGAAGGAACCGCACATTATTCTGTTTCATTCAATTCTAATTCAAACGAAACGAAGACATACTTCAAGTTCCCTCAGACCTATTATGGACCCCGTCAGTGGTGCAGTCATAGCCACCTTGACAGTAGGTTCCTTGCAAGGCATCTATCGAATTATTCGAGGAGATGCTAGGAGAGCTTTACTCCCATCAATGGCATCACTTCCAGCGCCACTAATCGACAAAGATCTCAGACGTCCTCGAAAACAATTGGACCGTAGTGTACAAGTAGACACTACCACTTCTAGTTCCTCTATGCCAGCATCCTCCCCTGGCCCAATATTGGAAGAAGAACCCGAAATTGAAGAACCAATTATCGAAGATATTCCAGATGAAGAGGTACCAGAACCAATCGATTTGCCTTCTGCTCCAGATTTGGATGATGTAGAAGTTATTGGAACAGAGGTTGAAGCTGAACAAGAGGATGTTTTCGCAGAACGCCTAGGACGAGAGGGGGCCGCAACTGGAGAAGTACAAGTCAGTTTGATTTGGTTCAATAAGAACGATTTGGATTTATCAGTAGTTTGCCCCAGTGGGGAGCGAATTTCGTTCGACAATAAGATCTCGAACTGTGGTGGTCGCCTAGATGTAGACATGAATGAAAGCGGAAACTCAGAAGAGCCCGTAGAGAATGTATTCTGGGAGAAAGATGCCCCTCAAGGACGATTCCGCGTGTTCGTGGAGCACTTTGAGAAACACGATTCAACAGATGTTACTGAATTCAACATTCTAGTTACAGTGGACGGAAATCCGCGAGAGTTCAAGGGGCAAATCAGCAGTGGAGATCCACCGCAAGAAGTATGTTTCTTCGATGTAGAGTAAATGCAGTAAATCATTTTTGATTCATTATTTACTCGATTGATGGGAAATTCAACAACGATTGAAATGAATTGTTTCATGTAATTCGTTTTCCACATATTATAATCATTATATCCAATATAATTCAATATTATAGAATGATTCATAATGAATGATATCATAACAAGGGTATGGTCGACGTCACTCTTTCAGTGGACGATGAACGCCTAATCAAGTGGATTCAAGCAGCACAAAGCAATAGAATGAACGTTGAAGATTGGCTAATACAAAGTGCAAATTCAATATTGACAGATAATCAAAGAGAGAGCGCAGACTTACCTCCAACAATTGGAAACAAAAACATCTCCGGCTTAGCCGAAAGAGCATGGGATAGGCGATCAAAGGCTGGAGACGACATGGCTGAGAGAGATTTAGGAAACAGAGAATCATTGCAACTAGTTTCCATTAGAGGAGAACCAGTAACTGGGCCAAACATAGGGAGATTAGAAAATGAAATGTTGCCCTCAGGTTTACTCAGATTATTGCCAATGAAACATGCACTTCGACTACTATGGTCTATGTCTAGCGAAACTAGGAGATCTGTACCAGATGGAGAATTCAGAAGCGCATTAAATCAAATGTTACTGCATAACGGAGCAAAATTGGCATCAGAAGATGATCGATTTGGAAGAGGGAGAGGGGAACGACTAGCTGCAGGATTCAGCCACTTAGATGATGATGCGAGAAGTAGAACAGTAAATTGGATGATTGGAGCACCAGGTGGATCCATGAAACTCTCAGCAATGGAAATCATTGGATGGTCATCAAAAGATGGTGAAGGACATAGATTAACTCCGCACGGATTGGATTTAGCCCGGTTACCAAATCCAATAATCGATAGAGATTTAGCCCATGAAGGGCCATTCAGCCCTCTAGAAAGAACCTTGATTCTAGGTTCGATTCATCATCGATTGCCAATGGAATGGAAGATTATGAGGACAATAATCGATGGAATGAGAGGAGGCCCTGTAGGGAATGAAAGATTGGATGCTAGAATGGCTAGAAAATTCGGAGAGGGGACTGCATTCAATTGGACACAATCAATACTACAACTAAGGAGAGTGGCTGCCGTCACACGAATGAGTGAATTAGGCTTGGTAATTCGTAGACGAGATGGGAGAAAAACTGTTTCCGAACTTGCTGATGATGCGATTCAAATCGTAGATTTCACTGAAAAAGACCCAAATTAGAATGACAGGATTGACTATGTCGAAGGAGGTGCAGATAGTATGAGCGGACCAGAGATTGGAGAGAAAGCACCAAATTTTACTGCAACACTCCAAGAT
>JASLJW010000101.1 GCA_030747885.1 Candidatus Thalassarchaeaceae archaeon | reverse complement strand
CTTCATGCATGTTGGGACATAAATCCTGCATCCAATACCGATTCTTTAGGTTCTGCAGAGGATGATTGCGATGTTGAAGGTGCTGATTTGGCTTATTCATGGCCAGATGCTGCTACGGCTCCATCTCAGATTGTATTCCATGTGACTGATGATGATGGAGAGAGAGCCGTTGAAATGCTCAATATTACAATCAGGAATCTTCGGCCTAAAGGAGCAATTAATATGACTGAAGGGCCGTTTGAAGTTGGTCAGGAAATTGTATTCTCTGCGGAAGGGACTACCGATTCTAGCCTCGACATGATGCGCTTAACTTATCGATGGGATTTCAACACGGGAATAGATAGTGATGATGATGGATTTACAGAAAATGATATCGAAGATGAGGGCTATAGTGTAACACACATTTTCAATGAACCCGGGACCTACATTGTACGGTTGACTGTAGGAGATGAATCCGAAGAGGACGCTGTTGATGTTCAAGTGATAGTTGAGGACACTAGTATTCTTGGCGGTTTACTGGATGTTGGATTTGGGGGGCAGAGTGCCACGACAGCGATTATTCTAATTTTAGTAGTGGTCCTACTTTCCCTTCTTGTTGGAATTGGAATGATGAGGCGAGGAAGAGGATCCGATTTTGATCCTTATGGAGCCCCTTCTGCTCTACAATTAGGCGGGGATCAGCCCTCTATGCCAAATGCTCCACCTCCGAATTATGCATTTAATGAGGGGGCAAGTGGAGGCCCCCCTGTTCCTGCTGAAGGCCTTCCTACAGGTTGGACAATGGAACAATGGAATCACTACGGTCAACAATGGTTAGATGGTCAACAGCAGGCTGTTGCTCCCGCACCGGTTGAGCCCACTTACGTAGCTCCGGTTGAGCCCGCTTATGTGGCTCCGGTTGAGCCCGCTTACGTAGCTCCTGTTGAACCATCTTTGCCCCCTCCATCAATGGAATCACTTTCACCTCAGACCGGTAAGACTCGTGGAATTGAAGAATTACCTCAAACAGATATTCTAGATTTTGATTTGTGATAATATGGTGGATATTTTCAGGCTACTTGGTCTTCCATCTCCTACATCTAGCAGTTCACAAAAGGAAAGTGAGCAGTCAGTAATTTCATCATCTTCAGGTCCAACTACAGTTCCTTCCTCAGATTCAGCTGAATTTTTGGATTTATCATCTGTACAATGGGCTAGAAAGGCCGGTCCGATCACTCCTGACCGTCATTTGAGATATATTCAACCAGATGATAGACACATCATCCCTCATTCAGAGATTTCTGAGCGTCTAAGGGAGGGAGATGTAGTCATTGTAGATTTACGTCGATTAGCACATATGGATGCTCAGAAAAGTGCATGCCGCCGTAGAATTCAGGAAATTGCTAATGATTTATCCATTCACGCTTTCGTTCTTGATAGTTCAGAAGATTTGATTCTTGTTCCAGGATTGGGAATTTCTGTTGATGTTGACCGACATATTTTGGGCATTGAAACCGATTTAATTTGATTGATAATCCTGTATTTTTTGGTTCCAAGAAGAAGATTGATTCCCCCCAAGCAGATTGTTTGCGATTTGTGCTAGAATAGCACTTGATTCAATGTCTTCAATATTACTTGATGACGGTTTAATGATTGAATCAACACTCAATATTACCCATTCTGCAACTGAACCTAGGGGCAATGGATGCCATTCTACTAAAGTTGTCTCTATTGCAGCAATTGCTAGGCTGGGTGCTGAAACTCCATCTGAAATCTTGGTTATTGCTTCTAATTCGCCCCATTCGGATTCATCATTTGGGAGTGGGGATGCTGTTTTTTCGATAATTCTAGCAGATTCCTCATTTGAAGGTAGAATTGCTAAGGTTGCTTTCCTAGTTTCTTTTAGATTTAGTAGTGTATCTCTCGGTCTCCCTTCTCTATTACTTGACAGACTCATTCCAATCAATGGAGGGGTATTGGAGATGACTGAAACTGAACTCATAGGGGCAAGGTTCGGTTCACCATTAGATGAAATTGTTGAAACTAATACCAATGGCCTAGGAGAGATAATGGCTGAAAGCCATTGGGTTCTTTCTTGATGGCTCATATCTTCAAGATTCATTACTTCTGAACCTAATTCTAGACTAATATCTTCTCCTGAATCAAACCAATCATCTAATTCTCCACTAGATACTTCT
>JASLJW010000100.1 GCA_030747885.1 Candidatus Thalassarchaeaceae archaeon | reverse complement strand
AATGATGCCTCGGGTGAACCAGATTTTAACGAAGTCCATCTACTTCATCCTGCATCTGGAGTACACGGATCTCTTCTTCCATTGCTTGTTCGAGCACCGGGATTAAGGGACCTAGCATCTGGATATAGGTCAATAGAACAGAATCAGCAAGCGCTCGATACAGGGATGGGTCTAGAGTTACGACGTTGTCTTTTCGATGGTTGGCGTTCTACTGCACCTCAAACATGGTCATCCCCCCAATCTTTGAATTCACACAAAGGTGGAGTACCTATCTGGGAATATGAACAAGCCCTTGAAGAGAGTATTATTTCTGAGGCATTTGGTTTACCTATCCACTCAAGAACTACTTGGTTTCTGAATCATGTTGGGCGGATACAGGCAGGAATGTTCAGAGCGAGAACTGTTGCAGCCGCAGCTCTTACTTGTCTAACAGTTGCAGGGTTAGGCCTCTATTCTGGTATGACTGGCCTATTATCATGGAACGATTCTATTCCCCTTGTGTTATGTGCAATTCCAGTCCCAATTCTTCGTCAGTTATACAGGAATTTAGCTCCTCCACCGTACTGATTATTCTGAGTTATTGACTGCATTGATTGTGTATTTCAGGACTAGGACTTCGACAATATAGGACACTTCTTCCCCTTCGTCATTGTGGTTGCAAGCAAAGCCACCCCCTTCCTGCACGCTTACGCCTAGATTGAGCATGTAGGCACCGAGTCCAGTATCACCCGAATCAAGTTGAGCGGAAATTTCGCTTTCTGAGAGTCCTGATATGGTTCCGTTGAGTAGTGATGAGTTATACCATTCTACGAGAATTTCATGTGTTGATTCTCCTTGTCCCTGATTCTGACCACTTGCAGTTCCGGTTTCATTGTCGTGAGTGATTGTCCCTGTAATGGTATCAGGTTCAGAAGCGCTAGCGCCTGGCGCAGCACAGCCGGGCCCTCCACTTGTTTCGTCTTCACTATAGGTGAGAGTCACGAGAACAGCAACGATATTTCGATTTTCTCCGCTCCATGTGATTGCATCGGTATGGAGATCAATATCAAGCGTCTCTCCATCGCTGATGTATTCGGTACCTTCTCCAAGATTTTCCATGATTAGGTTTGAATCAATAGTGTAATCTGCGACACCACCCATAGAAGATGAATCTGGTTTTGCAATCATATATCCAACCTCTCCAGCGGAAAATGGGACAAGAAGGAGAACTGCGATAATTGCAATTGTCCGTCCTTCAGGAATAGAAAATCTTCCAAGCGGAGAAACATCTGGTGTTCGAATTGCATTAGCAATGAAGTGAGTGATGAATGCGGCGCCCATTCCAGGAACCGAAGGAAATATTCCATCCGCTCCAGCAAAGCCTCCAAAACTCCACCCAGTTACACCCACAAATGCAGCAATCATCATGGCAATGGAATGCTTTGAATCGGGTTTGTAACCCATCCATCGAATAATCAATAGTGGTACGAAAACACCACCAAGTCCATACACAGCGAGTACCACTAGTGCAAAGACAGAATCGCCACCTGGTATGTAGAGGCCACCAATCGAGATCATCGTTGCAAATGCAGCAACAACAAGAGTGACTTTCTTGGTAGTCTTGTGGTCTTGACTCCATTCAGGTTTGATGTCATCGGTAATCGCCGCAGTACACGCCAGAACCTGACTATCCGCGGTGGACATTGTTGCCGCAAAGATAGATGCAAGAATCATACCCACGCCTATTGCAGGCATTGTATCCATTGCTAGCATGGGTAAGCCCAATTCGGGGTCAAAGTCAGCTGCACTGAACAATACACGACTTGACAATCCAACAATTGTCATTAAGAAAATGAATGGAGTTTGCCAAACGAAGAACCAAATCATGGCTTGTTTCCGGTCACTATCTGAACCCAGAGTCATAACTCTAGATACAACTTGTGGTTGCCCAGCAACTGCCAAGCCCCCCAGTAAAAATGCAAAGGCCCACATTGAGAATCCGAATCTCAAATCAGGAGGCATGAGATTCACCAACGCAGGATCTTGAGATTTCAATCCATCATGCATTCCACCAAACCCACCGACATCACCGAGTGCAATCCAACAAAGAATGAGGGAACCGACAATCATAACACACGATTGAACAGCATCAGTCCAAATTGAAGCACGAATGCCTCCAGCATAACAGTAAGCAACCACAAGAACAAACCCGATTAGGATTCCAACCATCTCTGGCCACCCCATCATCACGAGCAATGCTTTCCCACCAGAAGTCAGTTGGGCAGCGGCATAGATACTCAAGAATAGTACAGAGAGTACAGCTGCTAATTTCGCTTCAGGAGCACCTGCCTTTTCAGCAACGAGTGAAGAAAGTGACCGAACTCCACGACTCTCACCCTCCTGTTGGATGAACTTGTAGAGCCACGCCCAAGCCACAATCTGTCCAATTGTAGATAGTAATCCGAGCCAAATAACATTGTAACCCATCATGAAGGTAAACCCTACTGCTCCAATGAACATGTAACCGGAATTCCATGTACTCACTGCAGATAGCGCAGCGAGCGCCGGATGCATTCCTCTTCCAGCGACTAAATAATCGTCAGTCGTATCTTCTTTGACCAATATAGATGCTAGTCCCACTCCAGCGAAAATCGTCATGAAAAACAAAAACGATAACAAGAGGACGATGTCCATTGCACCTACACGGCAGGCTATCTGACATGAATCTTCCAATGCTAACGACATTACTTTGCAGTTAGTTCATCTAGGGTTCACATGGAACGTAGTTGGTTCACCCGTCTAACGGAGAATCCCTTGTTTAAGTCGTTTCTATTTTTTTCAATTTTCCGCGCATTTTACGGAGCAGGAATACTCATTGTGACTTGGTTTTTAGCTACTGAAACAGAAAATCCATTGTGGGTTTCGGTCCTTTTTCTCTTAGCATCAATGATTTTTTCTCGTCTTTTGTTCCGTTTCATCAAACGGTTTCGAAAAGATACAGACGAATCTAATTAATTCGAGAATATTTCCCATTTTCAAATTGATAGTGAATAGGTATTCCAGTGGGGATTTCGACAGTAAGAATTTCTTCAGGACTTAGATTTTCAATCGACATTACAATACTTCTCAAGGAATTTCCGTGAGCTGCTACAAGCACATTCTTTCCAGCCCTAAGATCGGGTTCAATTTCTTCAATTAGATATGGAAGTGTTCGTTCAGCACACATCTCTAGGCTTTCCCCATCAGGAGGTGGAACATCGTAGGATCGACGCCAAATGTGTACCTGTTCATCTCCGTATTTTTCTCTTGTTTCGTCCTTGTTCAGGCCTTGCAATGATCCATAGTGTCGCTCATTGAGTCGTTGATCCTGTCGTGTTGGAGGGTTATTCGATGCAGTGTTATGAGACATTACGATTTCCGCTGTTTTTTGTGCCCGAATTAATTTGCTTGTATGGATGACATCAAAACTGATTTCAGCCATTTTTTCTCCTGCAGATTTTGCTTCTTCTTCTCCTTTTGGAGAGAGATCCACATCTGTCCATCCGGTGAATATATTCTCTGCATTCCACACGGATTGCCCGTGTCTAAGCAAGACCATTAACGACAACGAATCACCTCACTTTTGCCGTCGTAGTCTTGGTTCAAAGAAATGTAAGTCTAGTGATTTTGCTAATTTCATTACACCTAGAAGGAAATCTTGCTTGAGCTCCTTCTCTTCGGTTCCTGAAGATGTGTCCCAATACAAGTTACATGAAATTTCTATTGCTTGAGGCCCAAGAGCTTGAACTCTAACAAAAGAAGCCTCTTTCTTGGTCGTCTTTTCGTTCTCTTCAATTGATTTCAATAAATCATCACAAAATTTCTCAACACTTTCTGGATTACTATCTAGATCAAGATGCAAGAATGGTTGATATCGCCTCCATCTTCGAAGCCCATAATTTTCTATTGCAGTATTTACTAGGCTAGCGTTTGGGAAGGTTACAACAGAATCTATTGATGTTCTGATTTGAGTTGTTCGTAAATTGATCTCAATTACTTCACCTTCACTACTTCCAATTACAACCCAATCTCCAACCTTGAAGGGTCGATCCAAAAGTACTGTAATTGCTCCAAAGATGTTTGAAATTGAATCTTTAGCGGCCAATGCTAGTGCAATTCCACTAATGCCAAGACCAGCGAGAATAGCACTGAGGTCGAATCCTAGAGAACCAGCAATTAGAACTGATCCGAAAGCAACGATGAAGAATCTCATCATACTTTCAAGTGCGGAAATTAGAGTCTTTGTTGTCCCCTCCATATCTCCTTCCCCATCCAATCGATCAACGATTGCATAAATTGCGGGAACCAATTTGAATGCCCAGAAAATTAGGGTGAAGTAGAAGATTAATTCGATCAACGGGAGCACTACGTCTTCGAGAATTATTGGAAACTTTGCTTGTTCAATAGAAACTGTATTTTGGATTATTATCATCATAATTCCACTAGAAATTGCTGTTCCCAAGGTACCTGAAGAATCACGAATAGCAATTAGTGCAATTTTTTGTTTTATTCCCAATTTTAGGAACATATCAGAGATGTAATTTGAAAGAATAAAACGAATTACAATACAACATATTATTGCACCAAGAAGCATTACCAAGGTTCCTTGGTTGAATCCAAATGCAGCATCTTCATTCCATCCTGGAATGGCGGTGATCAGGCTCTCCATGTTCCATGGGGTGAGGGGGTGCTTTGAATCGATTTCGGCTGTTACCTAGTTGCGTCGGCTTGAAGAGGTGCAGGGGAGTGTGGGAGACTGAACGCCCATGTCTGCTATGCGCCGAGTCTTCGTCCATTTCGTACTAATTATGTTCCTGTTCATGCCTTTTGGAGGAGTTCTCGGAGGAGTTGAAGCCCAAGACGAACCTGCCGAAAACAACTCACCACTAGACATTTGGTCAACAGATTATGTTGATGATTACTATCCATGGGGTGGAGATGATGCAGCTCAATTCAAAGAATATCATACCTATTTCACAATGAAGGATAGAATGCAACATCTTGCAGATAATAATCGCAATATCATGACATTCCATGAAGGAATGAATGGAGGTGTAAATGCCCGAGGAGATACAACAACCGCCAATACATACGAAGGTTGGTATTACAATCATCTTAGTCCATGGGTTAAGATTACTGCAAACCCTACTGGAGGAGATTGCAATGACTTTGTTGGTGATTGTGGAAATTATGAAACACGACCAGATATTATGCTTGTAGGAAATCACCATGCTAGAGAATGGATGTCTTACGAAGTTCCGATGATGTTCTTAGAGACGGTAGCTTACTATTATGGAAAGGCAGGAGTAGACAATGATGGCGATGGCTTGGTGGATGAAGACCATTGGGGTGATTCAGATGGAGATGGGATTCTCGATGATGATGGAGATTGTCTTTCGTTAAATGCTTCAGTTCAAGATAGCAATGGAGATGGAGTAAATTGTGGACCTGGCGATCATGGAGTCGATGAAGACTTTTCAGAACAGTGGATTACAGATTTAGTCAATACTCGAGAAATCTACCTGATACCC
>JASLJW010000099.1 GCA_030747885.1 Candidatus Thalassarchaeaceae archaeon | reverse complement strand
GAATGACGAATTGTTCTCTGTGCGTAAATTCTGTAATGTCTGAACCAAAATCGGAAATCCCACAGGGGTCTACTGGAGGAATAATCCCTCCCGTTTGACACATTCTCAAAATCGGCTCTGCTAGAATTTCAAACATTGGGACACTAAATGTTTCAATTGTTGCACCCATCCCTGCATCGGTAAAATTTTGTTTGTTTGACTCTGCGGCAGCGGCTTCTTCGATTGTACCACTCATCCGCCCCCCCCATTCTGGGTGGCCCAGGTCAACTAAATCTTGAGCGAATGCGCGAGAACGATCTGTATCAAAGTCAATCAATTCGTAATCTGGAACAGATTCCGAAGTTAAGAAAGAGATTACTCCCCCTCCTGCCATCATTAGCATCATTACCATCATAGTTGGCATAAATGGGATACTTCCTAAAGCACCTAAAATTATAGTTCCATACCCGTCATTTCCAGGTAGTGCTTTCTCTTGTTCATCATCAGGTGCAGGATTATTCAGTCTCTCAAAGAGTTCGGCTTTATTTCCACTAACAGGGTACCCCCTCATCTTCAACTCCCTTTTGAGTTGTTCAACGGTCCACTTGTCGATGTCTCCCATGTTTACTCTGTACCACTGGTTTGATTTGAACCCATCCAGAAATAGAGCCCTATTCATTGGATTCTATTTCTTCACCAGTCCATCGAGCAGTAAGATTATTTTCGATTCCAAGTTGGTCAAGTATCCGAGCCACCACGAAGTCGATAAGATCGTCAATAGATTCTGGCTTATTGTAGAAGCCTGGACTCGCTGGAATCACAACACCGCCCCATTGGGAAATCTTGGTCATGTTTTCCAAGTGAATGGTTGCATATGGGGCCTCTCTAGGGACTAGAATGAGCGTACGTCTTTCCTTTAGGGCAACAATCGCGCTTCGTGTAACTAGATTATCAGATATGCCTGCTGCGATCTTTGAAATCGACGTACCTGATGCAGGACAAACTACTACGGAATCGATTGTAGCCGAACCACTAGCTGATTTTGCAGCAAGATTTTGATTATCTTCTAGAATACACCCATTATTTTGAGCCAACTCTTGAGGAGTAATTGAGCATTCGAGTTCTAGATTTATCGCGCCCTCTTTGCTGACGATTAGTCTAACATCTTCCCCACTTCTTCTCAGTGCTTCGATTAGACGGACTCCATATCGAGCACCTGAGGCGCCAGAGATTGCTACAATATGCAGGCCCATGTGTTCTCGCCATCCTCATATCATTCAATAGTTGCTTTATTTCGCATCATGCCTAACGTCTATTGTTTAATTTCACTAGTAGTCGTAGAACTTCAACATATATCCAGATCAATGTAACTAAGAGGCCGAATACTGCTCTCCATTCCAAATTCTTTGGTGCTCCGTTTTCGACTCCTCTTTCGATGTAATCGAAATCAGATGCTAACATTAGAGCACCAAGACCAATGACTAAGATCGAAAATCCGATTCCTATCGCCCCACTTCCATGGATGTACGGGATACCTATACCGAATATCCCTAAAATAAAAGTTAGAAGGTAAACCATCATAATTGCAAAAACAGCACTGTAAAGAGCGATTCTAAAATTTTCATTCACATCAATGAATCCAGTTCTATAGACCAGAAGCATGCCCCCAAATATCATGCCAGTAATCAAGAAAGCTTGAATTGCGATTCCTGGGTAATAGGTATCTAAGAAATACGTTGAACCACCCAACAAAAATCCCTGTGCAACAGCGTATCCCAATACAAAAATTGGTTTAGAGAATAAATTATGAATCGAAGGAATGAACCAAGAAAGGAAGAGTACAATATAGAAAATTCCGTTAAATAGAAACCCAATTGACATGACTGCAAGAGCTAAATCTAAATTGCCTGTAAGGGCTAGACTCCAAGGGATTAGTCCTGCAGTCATAAGAAAGAAGAATGCAATTGCTCCTTTCTCAGTGACTCCTTGGATTGTCATTTTGTCTTCCAACATCCCTTGAAAAACAAAAACCATATCATTCAGGGCCGGATTCTTAGTGCGGTACATGCCCTCAACAGGGGGCGTTCATTCTCAAGGGTTCCCCTCTTAATTCCCAACATTCCACTTTCATTCTTCTTCTTCAAGAGCAGCAGAAAGTTCTGCGAGGTCGATTCGTTTGTCTTTGTTTGTATCCAATGCATTGATGATCATTGATACTTGATCGGGTGACAGACGATCGCCGATGTGTTCAATTAATCCTCTATATAATTCTGGGCCGTTGATTTCTCCATCGTCATTTACATCAATGGAAGAAAAGACCTCACTTGCTTTTTGGTTGTTTTCTTTCATTGCATTCTTCAGATTTGTAATGGCTTCATTAACACTCCATGATTCATCTTCGTTATCCATGATTTCCGTATAATTTGGTACCTTATTGACATATTCATCGAAAGTTGTTGTGAGGAGTATCTAATTGGTGCTTCGAATCGCTACCATTGAAGATATTGCAACAACGATGGTGTAGAATCTTGGTACTAGGCCCTTGTAAATAGTTAGAAATCATTGAATAGATAGACATTAACGACAATTCATGACGCATTGGGAATATGGTTGGTTAACGCTCTCTCCAGATGATGATAAGATGTTTATTTTCAAAAAATTCGATGGTAGCGCGATTCCAAATATTTTCGAATATGAATCAATTGAATTTGCCCTATATGATTTAGGAAAAAAGAGTTGGGAATTGATTTCTCATATCTTTGATGGCGAAAGTTGGTTTGGCCAAGAATTTGTTTTCAAAAGAGAATATGCCTCACACGAAGCAGAGGCTGGAGAATTTCTTCGTTAACTGTATGCTTCGAATAGATCTCCTTAGTCGTGATGTTCAGTTGGATTATTCGATAGGTTGTTATGAGGTCTCGAATCATCACTGTTCATGGTAGCACAACCTGGCGACGAAAATTGGTGCGATGGATGCGGAGAATGCTCTGATGAAGAGATGGAAAAATACCCTCTGGAGATATGTGAGGTATGTGACAAACTCGTTTGTAGTAGATGCACACATTCGAATTGCGGGCCACTTGAGCATTTTGATTAGGAGACGATTTTCAAAGGGTGTTGAAAGGGTTAAATCTTGCAATTAAATCCGCAAGTTATGGCGTTTGATTCTTTCCAACAACACTGCACCCGGTGCAAAAAGGGCAAACCGTGTGGTAAAATGCATGTTTATGTTATGGAATTGAAGCCAGAAGTGTATAAAAATCAGAAATTCCGGGATGTTAATCCTAACTACAAGAAGGGGATGCCTTGTGTATATGTTGGAAAAACATCTCATCACCCTAAATGTCGGCAAAGCCAGCATAACAATTGCAAGGTTGGAAATTGGAATGGTAAGAAGTGGACTTGTTACTGCGGGAAAAAGACAGAAAAAATCAACGAATGTAAACTATCAACAAGAACTTCTAGCAAGGTTGGTAAATACATGACTGGTTACTTATTGAATACCTTATACAAGAAAACCAACCCTCAAATTGATTCAGAATCTAATCAAGCGGCGGAAGGTAAGTTGGCCATAGAATTACGCAATCAAGGGTTTGCAGTATGGGCGGGACATTTGAATCAATCCAGTAGCTAGCATGGGTAGCGATTTGAACAGCCCACGCAAACCCGTTCAGAACAATATTATCCAAGTATGAGTGACTACAATTACCTATTCAATAATTTGAAAAGAATTTACCTTCTAGAAAGATTGTGAATCGCCCTAAGTCGAATTGGGCAGAGATGGGGATACTTGCTGCTACATTAGCTCAAAATAGAACCCATTCAAAAATGCTTCATAATCAACATTTACAAACGGTTATGTTACAACAACAACAACAATATTTGAGTGCTCAGAGAGAATGTAGACGTAAACTGTACTTGATCGATGACGAAGTTAATGATATTGGGAATCAGAATAATTTTGTTGAATTTCGTTGCGCTCAACTGAAACAAATACAAAGTGAAGTTGAATCGTTTAGGCAATACTTGGATAGCCATGAAGATTTGGAAAAAATGAATAAATTGACAAAACGTATCAATTCGAAATTGAATGACTTACAGAATCAATTTTCAAGTGATTCAAACTATATTGTGGATATCCTAGTAACTGCGGATTATTTTTCATCTTACTTCAAGAGACGTAAAAAAGAACTAAAAAGAACACAAAAAAAGAGAGAAAAATCGTCCACATATCTCAAAGTTTCATTCGGATTCTTACTTGTCTTTATGCTAATTGGATGGACTGTGACTGGACTTACAGCGACCTATGAAACAACAATCCCGATTTGGGGTATTGGTTTTTCATTTCTGGGTTCATTTCCATTGATATGTTCTTATCTATTTTTT
>JASLJW010000098.1 GCA_030747885.1 Candidatus Thalassarchaeaceae archaeon | reverse complement strand
TATTCGAGTCTGCCTTCGACAAGGAGGGTTAAGTCGTAACAAGGTATCTGTAGGGGAACCTGCAGATGGATCACCTCCTACGAAATCTCTGGAACCCGGGGGGTAGGGTGGCTTCGGCCGCCCTATCCTCCACTTTTTTTTGTGTCAGAATCCGGACTTCTCAAGGATTCTACTTCTGAATGTAAGCAGTCTAAGTGGAGGGCCATCGATACTTACACTGATGGTTGCACCACGAGTGAAATGATATTCGTCCCATCCATCAGATACAACGTATCCTCGATGCATGTCTGAAGTGAGGATTGTGGGCTGGCTTGTCCAAACCCAATGTTCTCCCTCTCTTCTTTCTCCTAATGGGAGTTCTCTTGCTCCTGCTAGATAGTGATCTTGAACTGCATCCATTGTGAATTCCTGATTTTCAATATCAAACGTATGTCTAAACCATGCACCTTTTCCTACATATGTGGAAAATAACATTCCTGATGATGTTTGGATTGTATCAATTACAGAATCACCCTTTCCTCGTTGTAGCCTGTATCTGGATGGTTGATATTGATGCGTATTTGCAATTAGCAGGTCATTCAATGCAGGATCACATCTGATAACATTCCCAGAAGTTGTAACAATTTCAGCTTGAAGACGAGGAAGGATGTTTACAATGGCCGTACCTTCCAAAGCGCTGACTAAATCTTCTTCAAAATTATGAGTATCTGAACCCATAAAAAATCCAACAGACCCGTCTTCATCATCTTCTTTTGGATGGCTATTTACCCCCATTACAGGAGTTTCAGCATCCACAGAATGTGCAATTGATGTAAGCGTTCCATCCCCACCAATCACGATAACCAAGTCTCTACCAATGAAATCAGGTCGCCTGACCTTTTCCCGAGCAGTCATGTCTACTCGAATGCCCTTTTCTTCCTCAAATCGTTTCAGTACTTTCTCGATTGAACCAATCGATAAGTCATGAATTGCCTCGAAGTTCTTCTTGTAGACGACTAGAATGTCTGCGCTCATCTCGTCCCCTCATCCCCCTCCAGACATCGGTCCCTTAATTCGGGTTCGCTGTGTTTTATCCTGACATGAGGC
Organism: Candidatus Thalassarchaeaceae archaeon; assembly: GCA_030747885.1. Classification (GTDB taxonomy): domain Archaea; phylum Thermoplasmatota; class Poseidoniia; order Poseidoniales; family Thalassarchaeaceae; genus MGIIb-N2. The sequence continues at coordinate 962 of JASLJW010000098.1, read as the reverse complement.
CAATGAATTGATTTGAGCCCGCCTAGACGGGATGATATGCGTCGCCTATTGGTGTTGGTCATTTTGGCGTCACTAATGAGTGGTTGTTTAGGAAATGATGAGCCACTTCCTGTGGATTCGCCAGAGGATATTTTTGATGCTGCAATTGAATCAGGAGATGCATGGAATCTTCAGAGAATATTGAGTTCAGAAGAGACCTATATGTTGGAGATAGTTGATTCTGTAGCTGGAGTTCATTCAATGGTTATTCTTGGAGCAGATAACGAGTCAGGCCTAACTAGGGTGTCTATGTTCACAGTTTCAGGGAATGAGAGTATTGATTTCGAACTTCTTGAAGGGAATTCCAATTATTATGTTAGAATAGATGATACCTGGTATTTAGGAAGGGATGCTGCTCCTGAATCGATTAACCCTCTTGTTGGGGGTGCGGCAAATCTGGATACTGGAATTCCCAATGCACAAGCAGGTTTGCCAATGGATGTGACTGAATTTGATTCCTTAGATTGGAGAATTACATGGGACTCAGGTTCTGAACAGATGGTTGCAGTAGCAAATAACGAAACATCTCAGATTCTACTAGAACTTAGAGGAAATCCTCCTGTTTTGATGAAAGCAGAATCATTTGGAAATGATGGAATTACCTCGACTGTAATGTCGATCACAACTGGTAATGAAGCTAAATTAGAAGTTCCTAGTGAAGTATCTCTTCGATTGCCAGCCCCCATCTCTGGTGAAGTAATGATGGATGTTGTTGATGGTATCCGAATTTGGGAATACACTGTTGCAGATGGTTTCCGATGGGAAGTATCTGTTGATGAAGTTGAATTGCATGTTGGAGAGAGACAATCTGATGGTAATCTATCTGTCTTGGTAGAGTTCCCTGTTGAAGCGGGGCATTTGGATTACACGGACCAGGAGGGCGCTGCATGGACTTTTGACCACTTTGATAATGATGGAGATGG
>JASLJW010000097.1 GCA_030747885.1 Candidatus Thalassarchaeaceae archaeon | reverse complement strand
GGTCCCCGACGATCGTTATTGGGGGGCACAAACCGCTCGCTCATTGTTGAATTTCGATATTGGCGATGATTTGATGCCACGTGGAGTTATCCGTGCATTTGGAATTTTGAAGAAGGCTGCTGCTGAAACAAACAAGGACTTAGGAACTCTTGATCCGACCCTTGCAGATTTGATTATTGAAGCAGCAACTGAAGTACTCTCGGGAAACTTGGATGACCATTTTCCCCTAAGTGTTTGGCAAACAGGTTCAGGCACCCAATCAAACATGAATGCCAATGAAGTAATTGCCAATCGTGCAATTGAAATTGCTGGAGGTGTACTTGGTAGTAAGGATCCGATTCACCCAAATGATCATGTTAACAAGGCACAATCAAGCAATGACACATTCCCCACAGCCATGCATATTTCAGCAGCTGAAGCGGTACATCATGAAGTCCTTCCATCAGTTCGTGCATTGCGTGATGCACTAGCAAGTAAAGCCGAAGAATGGAAAGACATCGTGAAAATCGGACGAACTCATTTGATGGATGCCGTTCCTCTTACATTAGGTCAAGAAGTGAGTGGATGGGTTGCTCAGTTGGATGCATCTATTGCACGTATCGAAGCATCTCTGAATGAACTCTTCGAAATTGCTCTAGGAGGTACAGCAGTTGGAACTGGACTTAACACGCATCCTGAATTTGCAGATCGTGTTGCAGCATCAATAGCCAACCAAACAGGCCTTCCGTTTTGTTCAGCAGACAACAAATTTGCACAACTTGCGGCGCATGATTCAATCGTAGCAATGAGTGGTGCACTCAGTGTTCTTGCTGTTTCATTGATGAAGATTGCAAATGATGTAAGGTGGCTTGGTTCTGGCCCTCGTAGTGGATTGGGAGAATTGGAATTACCTGCCAATGAGCCAGGCTCTTCGATAATGCCTGGAAAAGTCAACCCCACACAATGTGAAGCTTTGACCATGGTATGCGCTCAAGTAATGGGAAATCATACAGCGGTGACTGTTGGTGGTTCACAAGGTAATTTTGAACTCAATGTGTTCAAACCGATGATGATATTCAATCTCCTTCATTCTGCATCATTGCTTACAGATTCGTGCCGATCATTTAGGGAACGATGCATAGACGGACTTCAACCAAATCGAGAGAATATTCGAGAACATCTCGATAATTCCTTGATGCTTGTAACTGCTCTTAACAACCACATTGGTTACGATGCTGCGGCAAAAATAGCAAAGAATGCTCATGAGAAAGGACTTACACTAAAGGAGAGTGCACTAGAATTAGGTCTTCTAACAGCCTCTCAATTTGATGAATGGGTTCGTCCAGAAGATATGACTGGTCCAAAGTGAGCTGTCTTCAATAGGTTGTAGAGATAGTTCTATTGATGAAAAATCGAAAGAGTTCTCGAGTCATTGAATAAGTTTGAAAATCGCATTATTGGGGTCAACGTGACCGCAATGATTGATTAGCAGAAGATATGGAATTCCATTTGTCCAAGAGAGGACAGGTGGGAGCGAGCAGAGGGGGTTCTGATTGAGATCTTCGCCCCCTCTGCTCAACTCCGCGGTTGACGAATTTTCCTCTCAGGTTTCCCTTTGATTCCTTTTCGTCTTTCCAGTCGATTTCTAAATCCACGCAAGCGCTTTTTTTTTCGTCTCCCACATTCGCTCCCTTTCGAGTTTCCTCTCTGTTTGCTCCTGCATACCGGATTTGGATCGAGCCGTTTTCGCATTGCTGCGTTTTTTTGCGTTCTCCTCGTTCTGCCGTAGCTTCCCGATTCGTTCCAGCATTGATTGCTCTTTGCTGTCGTATCCAGGTCTCTCATCGGATGATCGACCTTCCTCCACTTGTTGCCAAGTGTCGGAACCACTCAGGTTTGTAGTTCCGGACCGGAGTCCCCGCAATGAGTTGCCCCATCACGCCACTCCCCCGGAGCGGTAAGTTACGATAAACAAGGGTAGTCTAAAAACATTTGCACAAAAAAGCCCATTTCCTTAGGAAAATAACCCCAATCTACCCTTATTTCCACTGGAAAAATGTTATTTTCTATTTACGAAGCGAACGTAATTTCTCTCTCATCTCTAAACGATGTTCGTCTCCATCATTTTCTTGATTTTGACTATCCTCGATTCTTCTTCTAAGCATTTCTTGCTCGATTGCAATTACACGCCCATCATCCAAACCAACAACAGTTATTCCCTTTGCATTAGCTAGATCTCGAATTCTAGATTCTGCAATTATTTCTACAACAATCCCCTTTTCTTCGTTAATTAGATTCAGAATTGATCCAGAGTCTGTTGATGTAGATGCCCAGAAATGCCCATCATCAGAAATGAGTTTTACAATCTCTGGATTACCACGTACTTTTGTTTCAGAAAAAATAGATCCAACTTCGTTAATTGCAACAATTCTTTGATCTTCTAAGCATACAATCACTCCATTTCCACTATTTTCAAGATTTACAATTGTGGTTTCAAATTCTTGGAATTGAGACGTGCTGAGGTCGCCATCATCGTGTATTTTGAGAACGACTCCATTTGTTTGACCCATGAAGAAAGGTTTTGAATTTGAACCACATAACACTGGAGCATCAAGACCCGCCTCATAATTTTCTTTTAGAGATCCTTTTGATTCTATCAATTCTAGAAACCCCCCCCTTGGCCTCCCTAAACCAAATACAGATCTCCCTACTGAAATGGGTTGTATTGTCCATGGTCTTTCATCTAGAATATGGCGATAGACAACTTCTCCATCTGAATCGATTAGGCTAATTGTAGACTCAATGAAATCATTGAGTTCGATATCGTAAACAGAGGAAACTAGCCATGCTCGCTTTTCTCCATCAAGTTCGAGTAAATCTGTAGAGCCATCACATTCAATTCGCCATTTGATGGTACCATTATCATAATCAATTCCAAAGGCTTCTCTTCCAGCGATACACCATAGCATACTTTTCTTTTCTGAAAATCGAATTCCAATTATCCGGTCACCTAAATCAGAAACCCACAATTTGTCTCCTTCACGAGACCAACAAATCATCATTCCATCCCAATCACCGCTGATGATTTTCTCATCATCGATGTATACTGCTGAAACACTAGAATTGAGATTTCTTTCCATCCATGCCACGGATTCAATTGGCCGTGTTGGAGGGTCCCCCATGGGAAGTCTTCGGAGGGGATACCGCATAAGGTCGTTCTATTCCTGCATGTTTGAGTCATGAATTTAGGATAATCCATAGATAGTCCCAATCTTACTTTGAAGATATTCAACAAAGGGTTCTGGAATAGGGGCCACTCCTGTGGCTTCTTCGATTAAATCAGCTGGAGTAAGTATTGACCCTCGACCATGTACATTGTTCCTCATCCATTCGAGTAGTGGAGAGAATGTACCTTTGCGCCAATCATCTTCTAGACTATGTTCATCTGATTCCAAATCATTTCTAGCAGCTTGGAGTAATTGGGCAGAATAGAGATTCCCTAGAGTGTAAGTAGGGAAGTAGCCGAATGCCCCCATTGACCAGTGAATATCTTGCAAAACACCCTGCTTTCGATCAGGAGAACGAATACCCAAATACCGTTCGTACATATCATCCCAGGCATCTGGTAGTTCATCAATTTCTAATTCTCCAGAAATCAATAATTTCTCAATTTCGTATCGAATCATGATATGAAGATTGTATGTGGCTTCATCCGACTCTACTCGAATGAGGCTTGGCTCAACTTGATTGATTGCTTTCCAAAGCATTTCTGCTGTAACTCCTTCCATATTCTTTGGAAAGTGTTCTTTCCACATTGGAAGCGACCATTCACAGAATGCTAGACTTCGGCCCACTTGATTTTCCCATAGGCGACTTTGACTTTCGTGCACACCCAATCCATTTGCATGTCCCGAGGGTTCAAAGTCCAAATTTCTTGGACGACCTTGTTCATACAGAGCATGCCCAGTTTCGTGTAAAGCCCCGAAAATAGCCCCCCATGGTTCTTTCAAATCATATCGAGTTGTCCACCTAACATCATCAGGATTGGAACCACCACAGAATGGATGTGTTGATTCATCTCGCCGTCCCGCATCAAAATCAAAACCAACCGCTTCAGAGAGTGCATGACTGAGTGCCTGCTGACCTTCTATTGACCATTCATGACGATATACCCAATCGTGTGAATCATCCGAACCTTGGCTAACGGCTTGAATTAGTGGAACAGAAGAATCTCTTAGTCCTGCAAATAGAGGATCAAGTCGAGCAACAGTGAGACCAGATTCGTAAAGGTCCAACAAAGCATCGTATCTTAGATTCTCATACCCAAGAAGATCAGCTAATTCTCTTGCTAAATCAATCATGGTTGCTAGGTCATCTCGAAAGATTGAGAAGTCATTTTTTGCTCTTGCTTCCGTCCAAGAGACAATCGATTTTGATTTATGTCGAGCCACTCTTTCAACGAATTCTGATGGTTGTTTCGTTGCTTTGTCGTAAGCATCTCGAATCAATCGCAGATTTCCAGTTCGTACATTATCTGTTCCATCATCATCATTTTCTGCTGCAGCCAAGAATTCTCCAATTTCTGGTTCGATCATCAATTGATGTCTAGTTTTCGATAACCATGCAAGTTGTTCAGCTCGGAGTGGGGCTGCTTTTGGGGGCATCATTACTTCTTGGTCCCACCCCAATAGTCCAGAGATTTGTCCAATAGTCTCGATGTCTTTCTGCTTGGCCATGAGGTTCTCGTATGCGTCCATGTTCATCCTTCTCGCTCCGTGTCTTTACTCCTTCCGGATAATCGATGTTTGAATATCCATCAAGAATGAACAATTACATCAACATCATTCGTAATTCTTCGACGGATCTTAACTCATCGAAATATACTACTTCTAAAGCATCGTAAAGCTCTCGGTCATCTATTTCGTCTATTAATGGCAGGATTTCCCGGTATGTTTCACTTGCAGTCATTTCAGTTTTGTATGCTTCTTTCAACATGATATTGAAGTCTGATGTATGTACAATTTCAGTACTATCGCGTTCAGTTGTAGCTTCGCCTCCGAGCTTCACAATGGCAGATCTAACAGTTGCTGCATGAGTGATTGATTCCGTTACTTCATTGTTGAAATGTGTTGCGAGATTGATTCGATGAATTCCAGAAACATAGGCCGCATAATGAGCATACATCGCTATTGCACGCAATTCCCAACCTAAGGCCTTATTCAATGAACTCAAAATTCCTGCATTGGTCATGTCCTATCTCCATTCTTTCGATTTAAGCCGTGGTTCTTCAATCCATTGAATTTAGAATTGAATAGAAATGCAACCCTTGAAACGGATGACTTCAACCCAAGTTCATGCATCAGGGTCTCCGGGCAATCCTCTTGGGATTGATTTTCATTCTTGGGTCCCTTTCTGGTTGTCTTCGTTGGACAGAAGAAGATAACGAAACTGAAGAATCAAATCATTGGCTTCCTCCTGTTGAAGATCGAGCCGATAGGATTTATGAGGATACAGATGTTTTCTCAAGAGTTTCTAAAAATGGTTCATATGATACTGACGAAGTCCTCTCTGTATTTGTTCCAGTACCTGAAATTGATGCGTCAGATGGTGGAGCAGGAGTAACTGGGGGCGCGGAAGTTCATCTTGGTCTTTGGTTACCAGTAATAGACGGATGCGATTGGTCTTCTTCTGATATATCTGAAGATTGTCGAGTCCCTGTAATTGCAGAAATTGGTCCATATTACAATGATGGGGATGTGGATGCCCTAACCCCTGCAGATAGACTTGGTCGATTTTTGATTGAAAATTTTGTACAACATGGATTCGGAGTTGCACAAGTATCGGTTTTTGGAACAGGTGAATCCAATCATTGTATGGATCTAATGGGGCATGATGAACAAGCAGGGATTAAAGCTGCAGTTGATTGGTTGGGTAGTCAGCCATGGTCAAATGGAAAGGTTGGTGCAATAGGAAAATCATACGATGGAAGCACACCTTGGAATGCGGCAGCATCAGGCTCAGAGTACCTTGCAACAATTGTTCCAATGTCTGGATTAATTGG
>JASLJW010000096.1 GCA_030747885.1 Candidatus Thalassarchaeaceae archaeon | reverse complement strand
ACTTGTACAACCATGTCTACAGATCCAATATCAATACCCATTTCTAGGCTTGATGATGAAACCACAGCCCTCAACTCACCTCGTTTCAATCTCTGTTCAACATCCAATCGGATTTTCTTATCCATTGAACCATGATGTCCTTCAACACCTTCAACGTGAAGTGCTCGAAGTTTCTGAACCAATACCTCAGTCATTCTCCTTGTATTTGCGAACACTAACGTAGTGTTGTGCGCATTTACTAATTCTTTGATAACCTCTACATTTCTGTCTAGAATATCTTTCATCGCAGTATGGTTGAAGCGATCTGTTGGTAACAGAATATCGAGATCTAAACTTCGTGAACCTGAAATATGAGCTATTGTTACTGGTGAATCAGAACTAGTAGATGAAGAGACAAGAAATTCTGCCACAGTTTTCAATGGTTCCATTGTGGCTGAAATCCCAATTCTCTGAACTGGTTTTGATATTGAGTTATCCAATTGTGCTAATGCCAACGCAAGATGTGTGCCCCTTTTTGTTGGCACCAACGAATGCATCTCATCGATAATTAGGTATCTAAGATCTTGTAGAATTGGACGGAATCGTGAGGAACCAATCGCCAATGCCAACGATTCTGGAGTTGTAATTAGAATATGTGGGGGATTCTTCAACATTTTCTGCCGATCAGATTGGGAGGTATCTCCAGTACGAAGACCGACCACAATATCTTGGGCACTACTAGGAAGGTAGCCCTCCTTGATTTCTCTCAATGGTTCAATCAAATTTCGTTGGATATCATTCGCTAATGCTTTGATTGGTGAAATATACACACAATGTACTGACTTTTTCAAATTACCATCCATTGCCAAACGAACCAAATCATCGATAATACTCAGAAATGCAGTCAGAGTCTTTCCACTCCCTGTAGGGCTACAAAGCAATAGATGCCCGCCACTTTGTAATACAGGAATCGCTAACTTTTGAGGATCAGTGAAATCAGGGAATTTTGAATCAAACCAGTTCCTGACTGGAGAACAAAGTGAGTTCAATAATGCCTCTTTATCGGCGAACTCTGTAGCATAGATAGGTTCGTTCACAATAACTTCCTCCATACCAGTGGCTTCAGTGGGAGCGGTCCATGCTATAACCATATTCATTTCAATCACCATTTTCCCCTATTCTCAATGTCTATCGCAACTAATCATTACGATTCCAATATCACATGATTCGTCACGATAATTCAGTAACACTTGAGAAGCATCGTCATTGAGAACATCTCATGAGTGTGGACGAGGAACGAGTTCGCACCCTGATGAGTACTCTAAAGAGAAGAGGAATTGTCTACCCGGCATTCGAATTATATGGTGGTGTTGCTGGTCTATTCGATTATGGACCAATTGGTGCGAGAATTTTGCGACTTGTCAATGAAATGTGGCTAAATCATTGGCTAAAAAAGGGCAATATCGTTGAAATTGATTCTCCAACTATTACCCCAAATGAAGTGTTAGAAGCGAGTGGACATGTTGGAGCATTTAACGATCATGCAGTACAATGTGCATCATGTAATTCTGTATCTAGAGCAGATCATCTACTGGAAAATTTTGTATCTAATCCGGATTCATTATCATCCACTGAATTAGACAACGCTATTCATGCAAACAATATCGTATGTCCTTCATGTGGTAAGTCTAATTGGAATAATGCAGAACCAATGAATCTAATGTTTCCAACCCGATTGGGGCCTGTTGGAGATGGTAGAATGGCATTCCTTCGTCCCGAAACTGCTCAAGGTATGTTCACAAATTTTGGGCCATTATATCGCCATTTCAGACAACGATTACCGTTTGGAGCTGTACAATTAGGCAAAGGATACCGAAATGAAATCAGTCCAAGACAAGGAATGATTCGTCAACGAGAATTTAACATGGCTGAGTTAGAATACTTCATTGATCCAGAAGATTCGGAAACTCTAGATGTGATTTTTGACTCAGAAATTGAGTTACATCTACTGCCTGAATCAGATTCACAATCAACAAGTACGACTCAAATGTCCATGTCATCAGCAATTGAATCAGGAATCGTTCGCCACCCAATTGTTGGCAAATTTATGATGGATACTCATGAATTATTGACTACATTGGGAATCGATTCTGCTAGAATTAGATTCAGGCAACACGAAAATAATGAGATGGCGCATTATGCAAGCGATTGTTGGGATTGTGAAATACATGGAAGTTATGGATGGATTGAATGCGTTGGAATCGCGCATAGAGGTTGTTACGATTTAGACGCTCATGCATCTGCATCATCATCTGGAGAACTAATGGCATGGAGAGAATATGAAAAACCAATTGAAGTTGATGAAATTCGTTGGATACCTATCCAAGCAAACATCGGCCCGATTTTCAGACAGGATGCAGCTGCAGTAATCCAATCATTGGAACAAATTGAAGATAGTCCAGATTCACTACCCTTTGACATCACTCTCATGGATGGTAGAAAAGTCTCAATTAAAGATGGCATGGTTGAATCAAGAAGGATTCAAAAAACAGTCAATGGCGAATGGTTTACTCCTCATGTAATAGAACCTGCATTTGGAATTGATCGAATTGTTTGGCATATACTCGATCATGCTTTTGATAGAACCGAAAAAGACGGGGAAAATTATGATGTTCTACGTCTGAATGAATGTGTGTCCCCGTACCATGCAGTTGTACTCCCACTATTCAATAAAGAAGGAATGCCAGAAATAGCAAAGGATGTCTTTAATCGATTATGTGCTCATCATGGTATAGTACCATCAATAGATGCTTTTGGAAAATCTATTGGAAGGCGTTACGCAAGGGCTGATGAAATAGGCATACCATGGGCCATCACCATAGACCATCAATCTGTTGAAGATGGTTCAGTCACCATTAGGAGAAGGGATGACCAAAAACAAATTCGCATGCAAATTGATGAATTAATTGATTCATTATGCAGTGGTAACCTTGCTCATTCAACAAAATGGAACATGTAACCAATGTTCAAAGGCATCCGCACAATTGTACAAACATGGACGATGGTGCATCTGACTGGACTGAGCGTCATCGTCCAGATCGAATGTCTACGTTAGTAGGCAATGATGCGCAAAGGAAACGTGTTGAAAATTGGTTGAATAGTTGGAATAATGGAATGCCTTCAAAGCGAGGGATCCTGCTTGTAGGACCGCCTGGAATAGGAAAGACAACCATTGCACATGCAATAGCAAATGAATTTGGATGGAATGTTGTAGAATTGAATGCATCCGAACAACGTAATGCATCTGTATTGCGCCAGGCAGCTCTTGGTGGTGCAATTCATTCATCACTCGATAGTTGGACTGATGGAGG
>JASLJW010000095.1 GCA_030747885.1 Candidatus Thalassarchaeaceae archaeon | reverse complement strand
CTCGCTTCACCCTTACTAAACGCATTAGGTGCAATCATATTCGTTGTTATTGGTATACTGTCCTTCGCATGGGTTCCGGGGTTACTTGTTCGACCACTGGTAGAGATGATTCCTTCTTCCTTCAAACCTATTGTTGCATTCGTCTGTTTCGACTTCTTCGTCTATTGGGCGCATCGCTGGTACCATGAGGTTCCCGAATTATGGAGGTTCCATTCTATCCATCACTCTCCTGAGCATCTGGATTGGGTTAGTGGATTCAGGGTCCATCCATTTGATTTTGCCCTCATCGCTCCTGGTTTTATTTTCCTTGTCGCAGCTGGTTTCAATCCTGAGACAAGTGGAATCATCGCAGTGATTCAACTCATCTCAGGAATCTTCCTGCACGCCAACATCAGTTGGAGACTTCGTCCCTTGCACCGTATTATCCAGACTCCTGAGTTCCATCACTGGCATCATGCGAACGATGAGGATGCCCATTGGTCGAACTACTCTGGATTCCTACCGTTTTGGGATATTCTGTTTGGGACCTACTTCATGCCAAAGGATCGTCGTCCAGAGGAATATGGGGTAGACGAATACATTCCTGATGGAATTATCAAGCAATTGCATCATCCTTTGAAAGGTACTGGCAATCCACTCCGTGCTCTTCTTCATCCAATTCGATCAATACGTACGATGTTTTCGGTTGGAAAAAAAATTCTTCGTGGAGTATGGCGCTCTACATTCAGATCACGAGGACATCGTCCACCATCAGATGGTGAAGGTTGGCCGTGATTAGCGTCTGCGTAGAATGCCAAAAATTAGGCTGAGTAGTCCAAATCCAACAAGTGCCATATCAGGGATACCCCATTGTCCTGTAGGTCCCCATGCAATGTGTTCTTGCATCCTATGGAATTCTAATAAGTTCAATTTCAATGAAACTCCACAGGTAGAATGGACATCTGCAGCACATGTTGTCAATAAATTGCCGAATCCCCAGTATACATTTGCTAAACCAACCCCAATACTAGAAACTCCTAGCATCATCCTGAATCCAGGACCTAAGATCGACGTTTTATTGCTCGAATCTCCTTTCTTTCTACCAGGTGAATCTATTGTACTTCGAACTACTTGGATGGGTTCAGGAATGATGTCTACCATCTCTAGTTCATCTTCAGTAGGTAATCCAATAGATTCAGGTTCACTCGCAATTTCTTCACCAAGTAGATTTAGAATAGATTCCCCATACATGCGTATTGCCAGTTTGCGTAAATCAGGGCTGGACCGAATTGCATCTAGCTCCTCAGATGAGATGTCTCCATCAAGTAATGACTTGAGTGGGTCGTCCTCCGGCATATGCTCCCTCAAAGCCTCTCACACCCCCGGTGTTCAAGAAGGCATTGCATTCAGAATCGTCATCAAGCCGTTCGTCGAGAAACTGCTCTTTTAGCCGCGTCAACGATATTGGGCACCGTTAATCCATAGTGTTCCATTAGTTCAGCAGGCTGACCACTCATGCCAAATTCATCTTCTACCCCAACTCGTTCAAGCGGTGTTGGATGATTTGATGAAAGACTTTCCGAAGTTGCTCCACCAAGCCCTCCAATGATTGAATGGTCTTCAGCAGTTACGATTGCTCCACATTTCTCAGCAATCATCTTCAAGCAATCATGATCATACGGTTTGAGTGTATGTACGTCAACAACAGTTGCATCTACTCCTTCGTTAGATAGTATCTCGGCTGCATCCATTGCTTCTGCAACCATTACCCCACAAGCCAAAATAGCAACATCATTGCCTTCTCTTATGATGGAGAACTTCCCTATTTCTAGTGAATCTGCTTGTTCTTCAGTGTAGATTCTCTTTGTCTTATTTCTTGCAGTTCGAGTATATGATGGTTGATTATGGTCGAGAAGTGCCTTGGTGAGTGCTTTTGCCGATAAATCGTCACAAGGGTGCATGACAGTCATATTTGGCAGTGTTCTGTAAATTGCTAAGTCTTCAATAGACTGAGCCGATGACCCATCGGTACCAGTATGTATACCTCCATGACTACCACAAAGATGAACGATTAGGTTGGGTCTTGCGATTCCGTTTCTTACCTGTTCAAATCCACGTTCGGTAAAAATTGCAAATGTAGATGCAAAGGGTATCTTACCAGTAGATGCCATTCCAGCAGCTACGAGCATCATGTTTTGTTCTGCAATACCCATGGAAAAAGTTCTGTTTGGATATTCTTCACGGAAGAGACAAGATTTGGTTGACTTGCCTAAATCGGCTTCAAGAACGACGACTCGTTCATCGCCTGCCATCTCTAGAAGGGCAGACCCGTATCCATCACGACTGGCAGCAGAGGTCATGCTAATTCCCCCATTGCTTGTTCAAATTCAACATCATCAGGTGCCTTTCCATGGAATGCTGGATTGTTCTCCATGAATGAAACTCCTTTTCCTTTGATGGTTCTCGCCAAAATAACACATGGTCCAACGAGATTCTTGCTCCATTCTATTGCTGTTGCAATTTCCGACATTTCATGTCCATCAATCTCCTTTACCTTCCAACCGAAAGCCGTCCATTTCGCTGCTAAATCTCCCATTACCATTTGTTGATCAACGAAATTATCGTTTTGAATTCCATTTACGTCCACTATTACTGTGATATTTTCGACCTTATGATGCACTGTGGCCATTGCAGCTTCCCAAATTTCACCTTCTTGGCATTCTCCATCTCCTAGTATTACCCATGTGAAGTGATCTTTTTCCTCCATCTTACCAGATAATGCTATTCCTAATCCAAATGATAGCCCCATTCCCAAACTACCCCCTGAGAAATCAATTCCTGGAGTCCATTTCGAATCTACGTGTCCCTGACATACACCATTGTACACTCGATAGGTATGGAGATCTGTTTCTTGTAGGAATCCAAATGCATGGAGAGCAGAATACATGGCAGGAGAAGCATGTCCTTTGGAAAGTATCACTCTATCCCTATCAGGATGTTTTGGTTCCATTGTACTAACACGTAAGGTTCGTCCGTATAGTCCAACAAGGAGGTCAATTACAGAGAGACTTCCTCCTGGATGTCCCGCATTTGCTCTCTTTACCATCTTAACGATCTCTCGTCTACAGCCTTTGGCAACTTCAACGAGGTCTTCGACCGTCCGTTCTTGACAGGTGGGTTCGGCTCCAGTCATTAGTCCAGTTGTTCTGTGAAGGGTCTTTGATGATTCTCATTCTTTTTCAGGGGGGTCTAATCGAATATTATCGATTAAATCAAGGGTACTTTGCACTACTACGGCCCCAGAGTCATGAACAATATCTAGTATTGGGGTGTTGAATGGAGCCCGACGATTTCCTGCCAATGCATCATCATTCTTTTTCGGTAGTGCTTGACTTGCCAAATGCACAAAAATCAGTATGAACCAGATGAAGAATAGTGCTGAAATCCAAGGTGGTAGGACTGCTAATGAACGTTCTATACAATATGATGCTCCTTCAGAATCAATGGCAGTTTCACTACAAATCCATTCTTCTGGCGGTCTTAGGCCTTTGACTACATCTGAAAATACAATGAAAAGTGCTACCACAACACCCATCAGAGCCTCTCCAGCAATCAATCCTGCAGAAAGTAGTACACCTCTATCATGGGTTTTCTTCACAACTTGTTCAGCCTCTTCGGACATTGGTTCTACTAAGTCACCATCAGTTCGTAGTCTAGCAGTTCCTAGAAGGAGTGCAGCAATCACACCTCCTATCATGATGCTGGAAGAGAGCTGTAGTGGTAGGTAAATTCCAATTGCTACAGACATTACAGGTAATTTCTTCCAAATTAGGAGTCCTGCAATAATCACTCCAAGGGTGACCATTGGGAGGTTGATACTCCCTCCGAATACACCCTGAATTATCGCACCAATAAGTTCTGCCTGAGGTGCCAATAGTGCTCCATTACATGCCTCAGCTATGAGATTAGGATCAGTTGGTATTTCTCCATTTATTGCAGGAGGATCAGCGTAGCATGCAGTTTTAGTGATTCTGAAGGCTCTATGGAGAAGTATTACAGTGAATGGCGCAACTATCGCTCCAACAAGTACTCCTACTGTTTCACCTAGTTGTTGTTTCCATGGAGTTGCTCCAACTAAATATCCAGTTTTCAAATCCTGCATTACGTCTCCAGCAATTGCGGCGTTTACTGCAACGACTGATGCGATAAGCAGAGTTGCGTACATCAGTTCTTGAGTTTCCATTCCCAGCAATAAGTCCCCTACGATCCAGACAATCATTGAGGTGGCCATTAGTGTTGCAATTGTCATTCCAGATACTGGTGAGTTGGATGAACCTACAACACCTGCAATGTATCCTGCCACTGCACTAAAGAAGAAAGCTGCAACTGCCAAGAAAACAGCACCAACAAACGCTAGAATCACGTTTCCGATACTATACCAGTAGAAAAGGAATGTAAGAAATGAAATAAAACCAGCAACATAGAATGTTGTTCTAATATCGATATCCTGTTCTTCTCGAGCGATTGGCCCTGATCCCTCGTCCTTTGCTCCTTGGATTGCCTTTTTCACTCCACTAGCAATTGTGGTACGCATCGACCAAAGAGTATAGATCCCTCCAACAACCATTGCTCCGACGCCAACGAATCTGATGTGTTGAGACCATAGGGACATGAATGCATCTGCGGGGTCCATACCAACAGGCCAACCTTGTAGAATTCCAAGAATAGGCACCAATACAATGAATCCAATAACTCCCCCCAAGAAGATGAATGAAGCAATTCTAATCCCTACAATGTATCCTACAGACACCAGTGCCAGACTCATTTCGAATCCCATGTATAGACGTGTACCTAGGAAATCAATGGCTCCTGATAGATGTGGTTCTCCATGCTTCCCAATAATTTTGAATCCTTTAGTGACCCATCCATACATGGCTCCAAGTCCCAAAGCGTAGATGATTGCAGTCATCCCGGCTCCTCCCTTTTCACCTGCTACTAGGACTTCACGACAGGCAACTCCTTCAGGATAAGGAAGATTTTCTTCGACGATGAACACTCTTCGTAGTGTAATTGTAAACATGGTTCCTAGAACTCCACCTAATACAGCGATTATGAACGTCTCAAGTAGGCGCATTTCCATGCCCATTACTAGAAGTGCGGGAACTGTGAAAATGACGCCGGCCGCTAATGATTCTCCAGCGCTAGCCATTGTTTGTACGAGATTATTTTCTAGAATACTTACGTCTTTAAGTCTCATTGATCGAAGAATAATCATGGATAATACTGCCGCAGGAATCGATGCACTTACTGTCATTCCTAGTTGCAATCCAAGATATGTGTTTGCGGCTGTTAGGAGTGCCCCCAGTATCACACCAATTATCAGAGCCCTCAAAGTGAGCTCATGAACGGACGAACCATCGTTGCCAAATTCGATGATTCCCCGCTCCTCCATGGTCATTGCACTGGGGTGGACTTGATGACATCTGCGATTGTCGACATGCCGGGGGAGAATGAAATACCACTCCTGTTTAGGATGACAGGATGGACGGTCCAGAGTTGGATTCTACTGAGGCCGAACGCCAACCTGATTGGCATTCTAAAACAGTGGACGAAGTGATGTCTAAACTAGGAACATCAAAAGACGGTTTATCTGATTCTGAGGCTCTCAAACGTGCTGCAACATTTGGTCCCAATAAATTAGACGAGGTCGAACCTCCACATTGGTTTTGGAAACTATTGGATCAATACAGAGATGCGATGGTATATCTTCTTCTTTTTGCAGCAGCACTTGCATTTTTCTTTGAACCTGAAGATAAAACAACTCCGATATTCATCATTATCGCATTGAGTTTGAACGGAGTTTTTGGATTCATGCAGGAGGCAAAAGCCGAACGAGCCATGGATTCACTGAAGGAAATGCTAGTTGGTTCATCTATTGTAATGCGTGAAGGGAAAGATATCAGAGTAACTACTGAGGAATTAGTTCCCGGCGATATGATTTTCTTAGAAGAAGGAATGAATGTACCTGCTGATGTTCGTCTTTTTGAAGTGAATAATTTCTCAGTGAATGAGTCTACATTAACTGGAGAATCTAATTCAGTTTCCAAGTACGTGGAATCATTAGATCAGGATTTGATGCTAGCCGACAGGAAGAATATGGCCCATATGGGGACAGTAGTCGCTACTGGACGTGCTTGCGGATTTGTTGTTCATACTGCAATGTCTACTCAGTTAGGGCGTCTTGCTGCTGATCTTGCAGAAGTGGAGACGCCAAAGACACCATTGGAATACAAATTGGAAACATTGGGTCGTTTCTTAGGTTATGTTGCAGTCTTAGCAGCTCTCTTGCTCATGTCGTTAAACTTAGCACAGGCGTATTTCGGTGGTTTACGAGGAGATTTACTATGGGAAGAAGTATCTGCCCAGTTCTTACTCGCAGTAGCAATATTTGTTGCTATTGTTCCAGAAGGTCTTCCGATTATCCTGGTAATTACTCTGTCAATTGGTATGCGAAATATGGCGCGACATCGTGCTATTATTCGTCGGATGAAAGCAGTAGAGACACTGGGAAGTACAACAGTAATTTGTTCGGATAAGACAGGCACATTGACTACAGGTGAAATGACGGCCCGTAGTTTGTATTATGATGGACAGTCATTTGAGGTCACAGGTAGTGGTTTCAATCCAAATTTAGGTGGATTGAAATTAAAAAAGAAAAATCTCAAAGAATCTGAAATGGCTGAATTAAAGGCAACGTCTCCATTCAGGTGGGTTATAGGTAGTTTGATACTTGCTCAAAATAGCAATGTTCGCCAAATTGGTAAGAAATGGAAGGGTGTAGGGGATCCAACAGATACTGCATGTGCAGTTTTAGGATGGAAATTAGATTCATCGGTCGACGAATATCGAAAGAAGAACCCGCGTTTTCGAGAGTATCCCTTTGACAGAACTAGAAAGAGAATGAGCGTAATTCATGAATTTGAAGGTGAAAGACGGTTGTTTTCTAAGGGTGCATTGGGTGATTTACTACAGATTTGTGATCGTACAGTAGTTGATGGCAAAATTGTGCCCATGACTCGAGATTTATCAAAGAGAATTCAGGCAATTAATGCAGGCTATGCGAGCAACTCCCTCAGAATTCTTGGTTTGGCTACACGTGTTATTTCAGAAGATGAAGATTTAGAAAATGTTGAATCCGTCGAATCTGGATTGGTTCTTCTAGGAGTTGTTGGAATCTCTGATCCTCCAAGGCCAGAGGTTCCAGAGGCGATTTCAACATGTCACCAAGCAGGAATTCGAGTGATTATGATTACTGGAGATCATAAGTCTACAGCAGAATCAATTGGTTCTGAAATTGGAATTTATGGGGATGAACATCTTTCGATCCATGGAACGGAATTGAGGGATATGTCTGATGAGGAATTAGATGGGATTCTCGATAGAGTAGCGATTTTTTCTAGAACTACTCCGGATCAAAAACTTCGTATTGTTTCTCGATTACAAAATTTGGGCCATGTTGTTGCAATGACTGGTGACGGAGATAATGACGCACCAGCACTTTCTAAGTCAAATATCGGAATTGCGATGGGGCGTGCTGGTACTGATGTTGCTAGAGATGCATCTGATATGGTATTGCAAGATGATGATTTTTCATCTATTGTTAGCGCTGTTGATGAAGGTAGACGAATATATCAGAACATCAGAAATTTCGTCAGATATCAGATTAGTACCAATGTTGCAGCTGTTGCATTGATAATATTTACAACGGTGCTTTTTGATTGGGAATTCCCTTTAACAGTTACACAATTACTAGTGATTAATATCTTGATGGACGGACCTCCTGCAGTTGCATTAGGGGTCGAACAACAATCGAAGGATGTCATGAAAGAACCTCCTCGCCCATTGGATGAAACATTGCCCACTCCTACCGACGCACTCTTGATTATGTTCCTTGGACTAATTATGGTCATTGGAACTGCCAGTGTATTCTACTTTGCAGGTGGGGCAATAATTACCGATGATCCTTGTTCTACAGGGCCTGCTGGCGGAGAAGATTTCATGGTTAACGGAGTTTGCAATGAAGATGCTTGGTTTGAAAATGCAGAAGATCAATTTGCTATTGCTAGAACTAGTGCCTTCGGTGCTTTCATCTTCTTCCAACTGTTGAATGTAATGAACTGCCGATCCTCTGAAATTTCTGCATTCCGATTAGGTCTAACTTCCAATAGTTGGATTACAGTAAGCATTCTTATTTCTACATCGATGCTATTGCTATTCGTTCATGCACCCGAAATTTATGGATTTAGAATTGGCGAAATGATTCACACTGTACCACTAAAACCACTAGATTGGATGGTAGTCTTCTTTGTTGCTTCATCTGTGTTTGTTGCAGAAGAAATGCGGAAGATGCTTTGGCCTAAGTCAAAGAATTGAATGAGGGATCAATCAATACATTGGAGGGATGAATACATGATTGGAACTGTAGGGCATTCTGATTGGCGTGAAAGGCTTCCAACAAATATTCGAGAACTAGGAGGTATTGCAGATACTTCTGTGCAATTGGCATTGGATGAATTATTGTCGAACGGCCGAGTGTCAACATCTACTGGGGAATCGCTATTTTTGGAAGCAGATTTGTTGGACGTTATGCTATTGGGTCATGCAATCAAAAAATCACGATATGAAAATGAAGTATACTTCAATTCTAATCTTCATGTTAATACCACAAACATTTGTGTACTCGCGTGCCGGTTTTGTGCGTTTAGACGTGGCCCCCGTGCTGCAGATGCATATGCATTGAATGTTGAAGAATATCTTCATCGAATCCGTCCCTTTTCTACTAGAATTGACGAGGTACATTCAGTAGGGGGTTTGCATCCTGAATGGACTGTAGAACATTACGCTGAACTCATTTCATCAGCGAAGGAAATGTTTCCCCATTTATCCATGAAATGTTTGACAGCAGTTGAAATTAAACATTTATCTCAAATCAGTGGCATCGAAATTTCTGAGGTTCTTTCCACATTGATAGACGCAGGATTAACCTCACTTCCAGGTGGTGGAGCAGAGATACTCGATGATGATGTTAGGAAAGTGATTTGTAATGGTAAAGAGTCAAGTGAAGAGTATCTTGAAATTCACCGCACAGCACATCTTATGGGTTTGCCAACCAATTCGACAATGCTTTTTGGAACAATTGAATCAGCATCTCAACGTATAACCCATCTAGATAGAATTCGGAAATTACAAGATGATACCCAAGGTTTCCAATGTTTTGTACCATACCCCTTCCTTCCAGATAGGACAAGACTTCCTCAAGCCCAACATTCTACAGGATCAGAAACTCTTCGAACAATTTCGATTTCTAGAATAATGTTGGACAATGTCCCACATATCAAGGCATATCGAATGAATATTGGTGATTACCTTTCAGCTCTGGCTTTGAATGCGGGAGCCGATGATGTAGATGGGACAGTAGGTCATGAAGAGATAATGCATGAAGCAGGGAGCCTTACTTCTGTAGAGGATGATTTAGATCGACTTTCTAAGTTAATCGAAGATGCAGGGGGAGTTCCTGTGCGTCGTTCGACCACATATGATCAGTTTGTAATTCATCGTCGTCGTCCGCCTTCTGATGACCAACGGTGGGTTTCTTTGCCAGTAGCAGATATGGTTTGAGGTGGTAAAATGAGAGAGGACGTAATAGGTCGTGTATCATTCGCAAATTGTGATCCAATTTTTCACGATTTAGGTGGCCATTGGAGGATTTTACCCGCTCCTCCTTCATGGCTAACAGGTCATTTGTTACGTGGTGAGTGTCTGATTGCCCCCATTCCACTTGCAGATTTTGTAAAGAATATCGAAACATTGCAGGCCATAGATTCTATTGGAATTGCTTCAGATGGGGGTGTGGGGTCAGTCTTACTTTTTGGTGAAAGGCCCATTGATGAAATGAGAGATATTGCAGTTCCAACTGATTCTTCCACCTCTCGAACATTGCTTCCATGGCTCCTTGCTAGACGAGGAAGAAGCCCCCGATTGATTGAGATGGGTCCTAACCTTGGAACAATGCTAAACAGATGTGATGGTGCTTTAATCATCGGCGACCGTGCGATTGACGAAGCTAAACTAAATCCTGATTTGGTTAGAATGGATTTAGGATCTGAATGGTTAGATCAGACAGGGCTCCCTATGGTTTTCGGAGTTTTCTGCGCAAGAAGAGATTCTGACCCAATAGCAATCAAACGGGCGGTGGTCGCTCTTCAGGACAATTTGGCTCTTTTCGAGAATAATGAAATTCATCGAAATAAAGTAATCAATGCAAGTTCAGAAAGGACTCGTTTTTCCACAGATAGAATTGCACATTATTTCCAATCAGAAGTCAGAAATCGATTGAAGCCAGAAGATAAGGAAAGCATGACACTTTTTGCTGAACAAGTTACCGGTTACGATGGCCCAGTTCCTTGGTGGGATGAGGATCAATCTTCATCCTCAAATCCTGAGCCTGTTAATCGACGAAGAGCCTCATCATAGTCATCTTCGGTTGCGGATTCTGTCGCATCTGATTTTTCTTGAACACTGGTTTTCTTTGAAGAACGTTTGACACGTTTTCTTTCACCTGATTTCGATGCCTTTGATTTTCTTCGAATAATCCTTCTAGGTTTCTCTTCTTCAATTTCTTCAGGTTCTGAAACAGTTTTGCGGCGATCAGGGGGTGGTCTTGGAGCCATTTTTTGAGCAGGTTCATCTGGAATTTCTTGTTCCCATCTCTCCTCTAGTTCGTCCATGTAGTCATCATCATCGAAATGCATTGTATCCACGCTACCCAATGCAATTTCAAATTCCTCAAGATCGATGACTCCATTGCCATCTTCATCTAGACTTTCTACCAAAGCTTGTAATTGCATCATGGGCAAATCAGCGATTCGGAGCGATCTAAGGCCACGTAACAGTTCATCTTCCTCGAGAGTTCCATTTCCATCTTCATCAAATTTCTCAAATAACTCTACGACTGTTAGCCCATTTTCTATCATCCATCCGTGAAGTTTTTCCATTACATTATCATATACGAATAGAGCACCACATTCGTTGCAATTTATTGATCCAGGTGAGTTGAATTTGCCACATGCATGGCATTCTTCATCCAATTCATATTCAAATCTCATTCTTCTCCTTACGACCAGAACTACAACAGAACCTATCACGATGATAACTGGAATTACTATGACTGGATTGGTGAAGGCTGCCACTGCCTGATCTGAAACTGTTGGGTCTGCAACCAAAGGAGCTGGAAGCCCAACAGATAGGGGTTCTTGCAAGTTCCAAATATCTGATGAATTAACATAAATTTCGTTGAAATGGACCTTGACGATTGCTGGACTATGCTCCACACTCTCCATTATACTACCAATTCTCATGTCTGGGGAATCCACTAAACTTAGATCGAATGGTCTGACTAGCCGATCTGCTGGAACATTTAATTCAGTCCTCCAGACTATTTTGATATTGGTTTTCCAAGCCTCTCCATTCTCGATAGTAGTGGTACTGGTTAATCCTGAATGTTCATCACACGAACTCTGAGCATTCCACGGAACACTTCCATTTATCCTCAGGTTTTCCTTCCATTCCTCTGCCATTTCATCCAAATCAGCCGGGCCGCACAATTGACGAATCATCACTTCTGCCTCTAGAATAGATGCCAATGAGTCATCATCGAGTAACTTTGAATTTATTTCTCGTATGTTCCTTGAAAGGTCCAATGGAAT
>JASLJW010000094.1 GCA_030747885.1 Candidatus Thalassarchaeaceae archaeon | reverse complement strand
TGCAAGTCTAGCCATGGTAGTTAGTGCAGTTGTCCAATCATCACAAGTTCCCTCCATGGAATCAATAACAAGGAAATTAACGAAATCGGGACCACCCTGAGGATAACCACTTCCATCGAAATTCAAACGTGGCGTGTAAGTTGCATTGCCATTCTCGATAAAATCAGCTAGTGCGACCATCTTATCCCATGCAGATAAAGCTCCAGAAGAGGATATTATCGATTGAGTAATGTTGTTAATTTCTGACTCCGGTAAGGTTGGATCAGTAAAATAACCAGGTAAATCAAGAGCATATGTGCTTGAAGGATATGCAGTACTATTCGAACGGACAGATTCAGAAAACCAGATTTCAGGTGCTTCAGCATATAGGAACTCCAACGGCAAATCTGTCAAAGGAACATCATGAGTGTAATTGGTATGATTCAAACCTGCAGAAGGATCGGCCCACGAATTGAATTGCGTAGTACTCCAATGATGTGGAATGTTAGTTCCGGGCTGAAGAAGGAAGGGGAAGGAATATTCCCAACTAGTCGTATTATTATGGAAATTAGTGGACGCTATCCAATTGTTATCGGTAAAACCAGGAGTCATGGAATTCAATACTACAAGGCTAGTATTGACACCATAATCTACTCCAGTATAGCTATCATAAGTATAAGCGCGCCAATAATGAACAAGCGAAGGGTCTACATTCATACTCGTGTTATTGGCCCAGAAAACGACTTGATTTTCAATGATATCATCTGTAGGATCTAGCGGGTCGAAGCCAGAACCAGCACAATTAGTGGACCAAAATTGAGGGGGACATTCTTGATAGTCAGTCATTCCACCTCCGTCAGTATCGGGATCAAGCCAATTAGTGCCAGTATTATTCTCAATAGCGTCTGGAATCCCATCACCATCTGTATCTGCAGGATTCAAATCATCTGCAGGATTGTTCTCAGGATTAGTCCCATCAAGATATTCTTGACCATCCCAAACCCCTCCAACATCTGTATCAACTGACTCATAATCTGTAAGGAATGTATCGGTAGAACCGTTTCCTCCCATCCCTGGAACATAGAACAATGGACAACCGGTATTGTTCTCAAAATAATCATTGAGAGAATCCCCATCTGTATCTCGATTATTATCACAAGGCTCCAATGGATCAGTTCCATTTAGAATCTCGTCAAGATCATTCACAGTATCATTATCAGAGTCAACATCAAATGGATCGGACTGATACCCCCAATAACCAAAGTTCTCTTCCCAATCTGCAAGTCCATCACCATCATGGTCGTAGTAATCATCATCGCACCAAGGATCGTTACTATTGGGTTGAATATTAGCATCCCAACACCAAGAACCATTCTTAGAAATCACAGTAGATGTAGTTGCAGGAGGACTCACAGTTACTCCAATTAATCGATTAGGTGAACTAGTGTTGTCAGCCCGTTCAAATCCAAATGGCACAAGAGAACCATTGGACAGGTTGTAGTAGGCAATACGGCCAGGAGAATCGGGGCGCCAATCAAAAAAGTCTGGACCAAATCCAGAAGCATTTGCAATGAAGAGTACCTGGTTGCCAGCATCATAAGAAGAGAAAGTAGTTACAAAATCAACTGTTGAAAGACAAGGGTCGGTATTGAAACCAGTAGTACGCTCTAAACCATCTATTACGCCACCATAGTCGGTATCTGCAATGTTCCAACCAGTACAAGTTAGATTCTCCTCCCAATTCTCAATGCCATCATTGTCAAAATCACCTGAATCTTCTGCACGAGTTGGATCTGTTTCGTTTCCGCCATCAATTATTCCATTGCCATTGATATCTTCCTCACCATCATCAAATGGGTCATCATCAGTATTATTGTCACGAGGATCTGATGCTTGAGGGGGTGATCCATATTGGCCATTTACTTCGTTTCCATCTGAAATACCATCTCCATCAGTATCTGAATCTGTAGGATCAGTAAGCAAAGTCAATGCTTCGTAACTATCGTTCAACCCATCTCCATCGGTGTCGGAACGTTGAGGATTTGTAGATGTGACTCCATCAACTTCTGCTGTTAATGTGGCACAACCATTTGGCCCAATACCCAAAACAGGGTTACATGGAGACTCAGTTTCAGTTCGTTGTTGACTAGGTCCTCCAGGCATGAAATAGGGCGTCCCTGAATTTTGAGTAGTCCACGAAGGATTGACATATTCCTTCAGATTAACTAAACCGTCACCATCAGGATCACCGCCAGGACCATCTGACCCTGTACGAACAGTTGGGTCTAATCCATTCGAAACCTCCCAACCATCATTCATACCATCATTGTCAGTATCATATCCATCTGGATCCTCATCGATATCTCCGTCACCATCATCATCATCTGAGCTACAATCCGCATCTCCGTCACCATCCGGATCCGCAGAATCTACCAAACCATCTCGATCATTATCCATGCCATCTGCACAAATGTTCCCCATTGGGTCTTCATCGGCCCCATCAGAACCAGTACCTTGTGTTGCTTGCATTGCAGACTCTTCATCCCAATTTCGAGTAGGAACTGTCCCATTCCACCAAACTCCGTTATCCAGAACATTTGGAGTACTACTACTATCCCAATTGCTGGGCATTCCATACTGATATTCGTCTTTGTTAGACAAGCTATCTCCATCAGGATCACCTAATGAACCATTCACTGTGAGGCTCGATGCATCAAGAGGATTGAGACCATGGAACCATTCCCATCCATCAGGAAGTTCATCGTTATCGCTATCCCAGTCTTGAGGCTGTGTATTCAATAAAAATTCCAAACCATATGTCAATCCATCGCCATCTGCATCAGAGGAAGCATATGCTTCCCACCATGCGAATTCTAGCGCTGCTAAACTAGAGAAAATCATTAACAAAGTCAAGAGAACGGCCCTGGACCTAATACGGGCTTCAGGCTGGCGAAACTGGGGGAAAGGCTCCGTTAACATACGTTCAACTATGCCACAGGGCATCTTGTAGGGTCTTAAGGGAAATGGAGCGAAGTTCATACGAGCAGCGAATTGGGCGCCATTCATTCATCAATTAACTCAATGTCTAAATCAAACTCATCTTCTTCGTCTTCATCAGCATCTATTGGAGGAGGAATATCCTCTAAATCATCAATTTCAAACTCATCATCTTCATCAAATTCATCTTCATCAAATTCATCGACCCAACGTCTTCGATTACGACGATTCTGAATCCCCAATACGACAATCAATAATGCAACAATTGCTCCAACCAATGTTGGTAAACTTGGATTCAAAACCTCATTTCGGATTCTGAGAACTATGTCTTGAATCTCAACATTCATGGTCAAATCAAGTTCGGCGATAGCGTTTTCATATTCTTCGCCACCCTCATCAGCGAAGGTCTTAGGAGATGCAGAAACGGTGAACGTCACTGATTCTCCTTGTCTCGCGTCTTGTGGCGCATTAATCACAATTACAAATGAGATATCGGAATAAGGGGAAACCATGACTAAATCTCCACCGCCTCCACCAATCTCTGCATCCCAGCCATCACAAGCAGTTGCAGAATCAGTACATTCCACATCAATTTCCACAATCAATTCCTGATTTCCTTTATTTTTCACACGCATCTGTAAAGATCGTTCTTCGTTGGGTTGTATTCCC
>JASLJW010000093.1 GCA_030747885.1 Candidatus Thalassarchaeaceae archaeon | reverse complement strand
AATTCGGTAGTTGTTTGTCCATCGAGATGGAGTGTAACCGGATTGGTATCCTTGACCACGAGAAAGAATCGTGTCACCTTCAGCACCGTTAGGTGATTGGTATCCAACTGTTTCGTAATCGTAGTACATTTGACTGCCAGTGTCGTAGTGGAACTCAATCTCGTTAGAGACATCGTACAACTTAACCTGCCAGCTACATGCGTACTGGGATCCAAATCCACAGTTTTGGTCGTGCCACTCGATTGTCATAACCTTGGTTGGTGTAACCAAATCGTATGAGTAAGCAGAACTGTTCAGCATATTTCCTTCGTTATCTCGAGCGTGGATTGTATACTCTACAGCGTTTCCTCGCTCTGTGCCTGGGATTGCTCCAGACCAGTCACAAGTGCCCATTTCACAGAATGCGTATGAGCTAGATGGTGTTAGAGCGCGAACTGCCCATGAGGACCATCCAGTACCATTCACAATATCGTTTGTACGATACTTCATGAACGGACGGTATAGATCGCCGTTGGCATCAGATCCTGAAGTGATATCGATTCCCGATGGTGGATCACCAGCATCGGACATCTCAAACTTGACCGTTCGGTCTTCTTCAGTGTATGAATCCATCAAACCATCATGGTCAGGGGTTGGAGCCCAAATGTCCGGAGTAGGACGGATGTTGCTCGCCTTTGCAGTGATGGTGTGTCCAGCAGCATTGAAGCGAGTATCTGTTGCTCCAACGTTGAAACCATTGAACTTGTAGCTCGTAGAGAACCAAGTTGTACAGTATGCTGGGTTACCACGTACAAAGTAGAAGTAACCGTTGGTACCGATACAAACCAAGTTTCTAGCCGAACTTGAGTAGTACGGGCTAGTGGTTCCGTTCAACGGGATTCCACCGAAGTTTCCGGTGTAATCAGCAGGAATTGGGACGCGGACATATCCGTCGTCAGAACTTCCAGAGGAGAAACCAGTGTATGTAGCTCCACCACTAACCTGCTCTTCGATTCCAGTAGAGGTTCCCAAACCTAGTACACCCATTGATGAAGTGGAACTGTCCCAATAATACATCAGGTTCATTCCAGGTCCATCATCGGCTGCAAAGGTGAGACCAGGAACGCTAGCCACCTTTGCGTTTACTGCAGACGAAGTGGTGTATGTACTGGCCGCAGTACCGATGTACTTGCCATTCCATACTAATGTAGAGGTCTTGAAACAGGAGTTAGCTCCAGTTCCGCAAGTGCTCGTGTCGAGTTCAATCATGTACTCGTAGTTATTCTCCCACATTGTAACCTGGTAGGAAAAGAACTGCCTTGCCTGGTAGTAGAAGTAATTGCTCTGTCCATCGACCTTAATCTGGGACTTCTTCACACCCGCAGTTGCATCTTCGACATCTTGGACGAAGTAGTCGTACGGAGAAATTGCTCCAGAGTTAATCGCGGAAGGTGTTCCCGTACCGCCCGCAGGAGTGGTCCCGGTGTTCGGGCCACTGTTAGGGCCAGTGGTGGAAAGATCACGGTATGCCCAGAAGTACTGAACATAATCACCTAGATTTACCGCAGGGATTTGTGCCTTGAATGTGCACTCTGCACCTGAAACACATGTTCCAACTGTAGAAGCAGCAACTTGAGTGTATGTACCGTTATTCACACGGTAATACAAACGAGGGCCTTGGCTGCTTGTGGTGTCGACTCCACTTCCATCAGTCAATCCGATGTAGAAAGTACGAGCATCTTCACGATAACTTGTGACTCCATCGTATGGAGCAAAGTTAGCGGTTGGTGGGCTTGTGTCGGAACCACCAGTGTATGTGATTGCCATCTTAGGTAATTCACTAGCGGAATTACAGTATGAGTAAGTGGTGTGACCACACCAATACCAATATGGTTCGTTGTTTGTATTTCGAAGCCCTAGGGTCAGGATGTTTCCTGATGTGCCTGCAGCATTTCCATCAACAGCATCTTGAACATCGCTCACACCATTGGTGCTGAGTGAAATTGTTCTTGAATAGAATCCGTACCAATAGTAATTCGGATCGGAAAGAGTTGTTGTTGCGCTAGATGCTGCACTTTGACGGATAAACCGCGCAAGGTTTGAGCCATAGCTACAAGACCATCCACATAAGTATGAATTTGCATCAATCATGTTGGAAGATTGACTAGTACCTGACTTCACAACCACGGCTTGGAAGTTTGCACTGCCTGCTCGATACCTCCCTGTATGGGAAATGAAATCTGCATCAGTAACAGTTGCTCCAGTTGGGAGAGCGTTTGCAAAATCGAACCTGTACCAAGTGTACCTGTAGTACCAGTTGTACGAACTACTAGTAGTACAGGATTGAGTACTTCCACGACCTTGACAAGTGGTCAATGAGTTGTAACGAGAATTCTCGTAAGCTCGCTGGTAGGTGTACGATCTCCATCCGTATGAAACTCGATAGTAGTAAGCATATCCAGTCTTCTGGTCACGAACGTTGAGGGATGGGTCAATCTGTACAGGATAGACACGCTCTTCAGAGAGGAGCCATTCTGTGTCGACAACCGTTGCAATCTCAATGACTTCTCCGAATGCTCGGATTATGTAGAGACCAAGGTGGCCATCAGGTTCGTCAGGATTTGGGTTGGTTAATGTATTCATATCGAACATCAAAGGACGATCAAGAACAGCAAGGCGTTCTCCAGTCTCGATGTTGCGTATATCAATGGATTCGCTTGTGGTTACCAACTTTCCATCTTCAACCATAGCATCGTTGATGAATAGTGCAAAACCACTAGGTAGAATCATTGTTTCCTGGATTCCGAAGTAACCCTCAAATCCATCGTGAATCTGAGGCATTTCTCGAATATTCAATGTCTGTTTGACTCCGACCTGTGAAACCATGTAATCGACCTCTGCGTTATCGGACAAAGGATATCGAATCACATTCGCACCAACCTCGACTGGTTCCTGTGAAGGATTATCGAGGTAAGGCATTGGATTGAAATCCTCTCCCATGTACCACATTGCCATAGGATTAATTCCGAATCGAATTGGGTCAACATTCTCATGTGCTTGGACAGATATTCCCTGTCCTTCGTCACTTGAGAATTTAGTCTCGAAGGTGTTCTTCGTGACTTCCCAACCATCGGCATTCGATACGATATTCAAATCAATATCTTCCCATACCCCATCTTCGAGATAATGGATTGGCCCCGCATTAAGCAGCGTGGTTCTTTCTCCATCTTCTCCGAGATAGGTTTTGGCCGACTCGGTTCGGCTACCCAATAGCTCCGCAGAGGGATCAAACCCTTGCTCGCCAACAGGCACGTCGTTCTCAGGTAGCGCCAATGGGTCGAGTGTTTCATCAACAGTCCCGACCTCATCAGAATCCATTGCCACATCGGTGGCAGGGGACACTGCGGCGCTCCAACTCATTCCTAGCATCAATAGCGTTAGTACTAGCCATCCAATGCTTGCAGTCATGTTTTTCTTCGTCATCATTTTACATACCCCACTGTATGCATTACTCATGAGGCTCTATTTTCCCTATAACCATATGGGTGCGAATTGTTTGACAATATACTGAAAAACGCCCATTTGGGTTCAGAAATGAAGATGTAAAAAATCTGATTTCCGCAAATAGTACGTTAAATTTGTAACAGGGCGAAAACAGAATTTTTCGATCCTTTTACCCCAAGCTGATGTAAAGACACCTAACGATTACAATGAAATCTCGCAAAGATTACGGGGAAAATCGTACGAAAACGATTGGGAAAAATTAACATTTTCTAACGAGACATCGGATTGACCGCGCAAATGCGCGGTCAATCCGATTCAGAGAACGATCAGTAATCGAACTCGTCGTCGCCTTCGCCACCACCGCGGGTCAAGATGACCGCTCCAGCGATGACTGCAATTACTACAACCGCAACAATTGCCATCATGGCAGACTGTGGAATTCCTGCTTCCACATCTTCTGTTCCCTCACCAGGCGTTACACCAGGATCAACAACAGTCTCAGAAAGATCTACCTTGGCTTGTGCGGCTGAACTGTCTTCGTTACCATTGGCATCAACGCCAGCAGCAGCAAAGAAATACTCGCCAGCACATGTGCCAGAACAAACTGTGTCCTTTGAAAGAGTCAACGATGTTGCTGAATCAGTCATAACCTCGCAAGTCAAGCCATCGAAGTCGGCTGCTGCAAAGTCGTAACCAACAGACCAACAAACCTTCCAATGATGAACATCAGAGGTGTCGGTAGCATCCCAATTCAAGGATATATCAGATGCAGAAACTGTTGCAGTCATTCCGGACACTGCTGGAGCAGGATCTACAGCCCCATCAGCGCCAATTGCGTTATGGGTACACGAAACACTGTTTGCACCATTACCGTTCTCGAGTTTGACTTCGACCTTGTAATTGGTACCATGAGCGCCAGTGATGGTCGTTGCCTTGTCTGAAACTGAAGGCATTGTCTTCGTGTATACATCATCTACGTACACCTTAGGACGGTCTTCAACCTCATTCAACAATGAATCATCTTCGTAAGTCCACTTGATGGTCATCTGACCTGCGGCACCAAGAGTTACTCCGTCGCACACAACTCCAGTAGCTGGAGGCGTACCACTGTCTGCAGAAGCTTGGAACACACCATAGGTGGTCTTTCGAAGGTTACCAATATCTCCTGGTTGTGACCAACTTAGTGTCACACCGCCTCCATCAGAAGCAGTCTTCGTAGTACCCATCTCGATCCAACCGGTAGAACCGGAGAACCAGAGAGTGTAGTCGTTTGCTACATCTCCAGAGAAAGTCACTGAAAGGGACTCCCCTGAAACGTCCGCTGGACTGAAGTCCAAGTATGGCGTTGTGTTTTCGCCATCAGGGCCCAATCCCTCAGAAACATCGAATGCAACTACTGAACTGTAAAGGCCACTCAATGAGCCAAGTGTTGCATCTACAACCCCTGCTACATCAACGAAACTCAAGTTGTGACTTGTTCCACCATTGAAGGTAAGTGAATAGTCAACAGCCCAATCGTTTGTAGATGTGGACACATCCATTCTGTTCCACATCATGATTACCTCTGTGTCGGTAGCACACGCGTTGAAGTCATCACAAACTGTGACCTTCACCGTGTTAGTTCCGAGCCATCCCATGTCTGTAGCGTCTAAACTACACATTGCCATTCCAGGTCCGGCCTGGCACATGTCGCTATCAGCGCCACCACGTTGGCCGCCAGAAATTTCCCAAGTATACATTAGCATTCCAGGATCGGAAGTCTCTGTGTCTGAAGCACGAGCTTCAAAGGAAAGAGAATCGCCAACAACTGGAGGCGTGTTGATTAAATCGCCAACACGGATGTCTACATTCGGAATATCATTGATTCCCTCGACTTGTGTAGCCTTTAGGTTGTCAGAAGTTGTCAACTCATCTAAGCCAGACTCAAGGAAATTCGCGATAGCACGGATTGTCTGGTCGCCAGGAGTAATCATTACTTCTACGCAAGCAACTCCTTCAACTGCAGCACCGTCCATCCCGGTATCATCCTCACCTAGCAACTTGTGAGGAGCAGCATCTTGGCCTTCCATCAATGTGCATTCATCTGCCCAGTATGTCTGAGTCATGCCATCCGAGGAATCAACCTCAAAGGATATATTCCAATCGTAGGTGTTTGTTCGATCGCTACCATCGTGAACGACAGTTGCTCGAACCCATTGCATACCCACATTTACAATTCCTCCAAAGAGGCCATCATCACCGATTGTTAGGGATTCCATGCGTATGTTATGGAATACACCAAAGGTTCCAGTAATGGAATCAAAGTTGTTTCCTGCACGAGAGTCGGTCTCAGATGTTTCTTCGTAATTGATTGAGGTTGCTCCACCTTCATTTCCACCACCGGTTTGGTTTCCGCTGTTGCCACCCTCATCAATAGAGGTGCCAGTGTAAATGACATGGCTGTCGAATTGAGCGGAAACACTGAATGCTGAAAATCCAGATGTAGATGCTGTATCAGGGGTCATGTACCCATCGATTGAGTATGTTGTGCCGTTGGACGCGATACTACGTGACTGGAAGCACGGGTTGTAGTTCGTCGTACAAGGGTTAGGGTAAGCACCATGTGTCGATGTGTTATCAGGAGTCGATCCATTTCGCCAAACCTCGACACCACTGGTTGAGTCTCCAAGGATGTAGGTATTGGCTGCCCCGGTCAAACTTGCAATCGTTACTTGGTTGCCAGTGCCATCATCAATGGTCGACATCGAATCATCGAATGCACCACCGAATGAGACTGAGACGCTTACAGTACGAGCCTCCCAATCTGCAACACTGCCGCCAGGAGTCATGGAGAGTCTAAACGGAGAAGAAGAACCTGCTTCTACAGCCTTACTTCGTGCGGCTGCTTCATCTGTATAGCATTCGTCACCATCTAGCCAGCACATTTCAACTCCAATATCTGTCCAATCAACGACTGAAACAGTGAAGGTCAATTCGTTGTTGGTCAAATCTGTGTCTTGATCTCCAAAGCCTTCCAAAGTCACTTTGACTTGGTAATCTCCTGCAATAGACGGAGTCCAGATAAGGTCCCCACCACTTGCTGCTTGAACACTATATGCGCCATTTGCAAGATAATCTCCTGCAGGAAGATCAGCATATGTGCAACCTGCGATAGCAGGGCAGATTACTTGGTCACTACGATCCAAGACAGTTTGAGGATTAGAACCGCCGGCATCCACAATAACTTGAACTCTTACATTCAGGTTTAGGATGTCGTTAGTACCGTCGTTCAAAACGACGACGACAAACGGCACAGCGGTTCCAGCATCTATCTGGTTCCTTACCTCTCCTGAGAATGCGTCCGTATAGGACTCTCGTGGAGAGGTCACGTCGTGCAGTTTGATCTCATCTCCTGCAGCACGTCCGGCATCGGACTGTGCTAGGTTGGCGTTCAATTCTTCCGGCACGATGTAAAGCATCGTGCTGGCAATCATCATTGTAATCATAATCAACGATAGCGTCTTCTTCATGGTCATGACCTCCAGTCGGTCACTGCCGCCTACGAAAATCATCTCTATATATACAATTGGGGTAGAATGTTAAGAAAAGGGGGTAGAAAAATACACGTTACTCGGATTAGTGCATTTGATTTGTTAACAATTGAAACGCCCATTAGAATGACCTCATTGCTTGAGTTGGGGCAATCTGAGCGCTCCGTCGAACTGGTAACCAAACTGCCACCAGTGTCATGAAAAGAGACAATATAATGATGGAAATAAACTCTGCCCAAGGAATCACGAAAATGGTGCCTTCGGCCTCAATATAAGTTTTGAAAAGAAGACGGTGGAATACCAAACCAGCCAAAAATCCGTTAATTGTGCCTAATCCGCTTATCCAACCTACTTCCATCAAGATTGATTTTACAATCTGCCTACTTTGCATTCCTATAGCTCTCAAGACTCCAATCTGTTGTTTCCTCTGGTTGATACTACGTGCAGTTACTACTGCCAAACCAGATACTCCAATCAAGAGACCAAGAGCCAAGAACACTCGAAGTAATCCTAATAATGATACCAAGATGACGCGAATCTGATCGAATAACTCATCGACAACAAGAACATTTGCACCATCTGCTCCAAATTCTAACTGAAGATTGGATGCGATTTCATCTACATGGGTTTCATCAGAAACTGCAATCCATGCCATCCCAGTAGATGATTCCGATAATGAAGAGAATGTCGAAGATGAAACCAACACACCAGACATGAGCAGTGATGCATCCTCTGTCAATACACCTGCTACTCGTAGATTTGTTTGGACCATAGGACGAAGAGGGTCCCTCATTTCAATCATTGAACCGGATGATATTCCCTTACCTTCAACAGGTAACGCTCCCAACACGGAATACGAATCCAATCCTATCGATGCATCTACAATGGCCAAATTGGGATTGGAAAGTATTGCTTCCCACACTTCCAACTGAGTATTGCCCAATGATTGATCCCATTCAGATAGTGGCAAAGCTCCAGCGTCAAGAAAATTTGTTGGAATCCCCCGCAATGAAGAATAAGTGGCATTCGTATCTTCTCCTCGAATGATACAAAGCCCCACATCCATAATCACCAACGAATCAATTCCATTTCGTTCAAGGTCATCTTCACTCCAAGCCAAGAGGGGACTGGTGTCTAAATCTTGGCCAGAACCTGTCATCAGTATGTCGAATTCACCCCTAGAATTATCTCCCAAATCTGAAACAACGCCTGCAAATAACGCACTATATCCTGACAAGGCAATTAACGCAAACACAACAATGCTGTACATGCCCATAGATGCCGCCGTTCTCAATGGTCTAGATTGAGGATAGGAAATAGAAAGAGAGAATACAGCTGAAAATATAGGTCTACTTTCTGCTACCTTAAACAACAACCTACGCATTACTAATGCACCTAAACTAGATGCAATCATTACCCCTGAAACCAATAAGAAAATCCCCGAAATAATCAATGAGGTGTCAGTTGCTCTTTCGTCACTCGATAACAGGATGCAACACATAATTATCAACATTCCAACAATAGAAGAAGATAATCTCCAAGAAACTCCTTCTCTAGATAACTCAAATCCGAGTAATTTCGGCCTTTGTGGAAGAAATTTTCTAAGCATCCATTCCACTGGGAATACCAAAACCAACAAAAGAAGTGAAACTCCCGAAACCAATAGAGAATGTCCAAGACTTGGAGAAAGATCGTTTAATACAAAACTCATAATTAAACAGACAAATGCCCCTACACTGAAGAATATGGCTGAAACTATCCCCCAGAATTTGATGGCAGAATTATCTGTAGACAATCCACGTAGACTTGAAATTGAATTTCGTCGTGACAATACGAACGATGAAATTCTGAGAGTGAACACAGATAACAAAAATCCACTAATTGCCCCTATAATCAATGATTTTGAAGTCCATGCGAAACTGAATCCAACCCCAAAGGTTGCCTCAAAGAATGCACCAAATCCACCCATCAATAATGCTGCTAGCCCCAATCCGAGAATAGAGCCAAGTATGCAACCAGGAATTGCTAAGATCGCACCTTCAATTCTGAGTAACCATTCGATATCATGACGGGATGCGCCAATTGCCCTGAGTAACCCCCATTGTTCACTCCTATCATCAGCAGACATTATCCATAGATTCACGATAAGAAGTAGCCCTGCAATAACGAGAAATATTCCAAAAATCAAAAACAATGCCGAGAAAGATGCGCCTGCGCCCTCAATTGACTTAATCGAATCTGCCTTGACTGTATTCAATGAAGCTACTGAAGAAGATATGTCGGCCCTTCGATCTGCCCAATCATGTAATGCCTGCATCACAATCGTTGTATTTTCTTCATCTTGAGGCATTTCAACGAGAATCATGGTCCTTCTAGGAATGCCTCCTAACAGGTCACCAGCTAAGTCAATGGATATGGTGCCAATAATTGCTGGTGCAAGCATATCAAGATCCGAATTCATCGACAAAAATTCATCAAGAACTACTCCTTGAGAATCAGATTTTACCTCTATCCTAGACTCATTATCCATATTCTTACCAAGATAATAAGTTCCAACACTATGGGAATTTATGATTTCATTTCTGAAACGAATTGTATCATTTTCACCTACAAAATTTGAAACCATTTCCCCTTCCAAAGCAAGCAAGAACGGGGGCAATTGGATACCAAGACCTACATCGAATGTAGAAAACAATTCTAAAGATATGTTTCCGTTAGATTCTACCATCACAGTTCCATAAGAAGTCGAAGCATGTACACTACCATTCAATTCTACAAATGCTGTACCATCGACACCTGGGGGTGTCGTGAAACCCTCCACAAAAGTCAATGAAGTTGATGACCAAACCATTACTGATTCTTCACCCTCAAGTAATAATCCCTCCCCACTAGCACCCAATACCAATGATTCCAGAGCAAGGACTTCCTGGAAATCACTGCCATTCCACCATTCAATAGAGGACGGAGTTTCGATAAAAATCTCATTCCGATGCACGAAAACCATGTTTGAATCGCCTACATTCAAACAAAACGGAGATGGATCTGAAATCCAACAAAGTTGACTATTGAAAAATGTCTGGAATAAGATAAGTGATAAATCGCCATCTGAAGAAATTCTTGAACCTATTGGGTCCCCCTGGAAATCTAATTCTTGGACTTCAAAAGAGCGTTGACTGGAGGATAAATCCATCTGGAAGAAAGAACTCTGAGCAGAGGCACTTGCAACGCCAAAAAGTTTCGAACCAGAAACCGAAATACTGGAAATACCGTACGCGTTATCTACTATAATGGAAGAATCCATTGAAGAGAGGTTTACCTCAATTATCTCCTCATTTGTTAACACATAAATCTCTGAACCACTGAATTCCGCATCTAAGATATTTGAAAAAATAAATTCAGCTTCGACACCTATTCTTGTAAAAATATACACACCTTGATCTGTGACTACAGTTGAACTATTCTCATCTAGATTTATTGCAATTACAACTTCTCCATCTAGTGATGTCACCTCTCCTTCTTCATCCCAAATTCCAGAGATTGGAGTTAAGAGAAATGAACCTGCATCAGAATCATGTTCTATAATTTTCAACGCAGAATTGATTCCAGAGACATCTCCTGAAGACAGTAATCCACCACCACTTGTTCTAGTCAAGGTAGCAATTTCACCAGGTTCTGCTTCATTCCAAACAAAACCTGCATCTGATGAAATCATGGCATCTGCAAAGGCATCTTCTATCTTATCTTCAACGCTTGAAATAAGATGACCTTCAAACACTCCACCATTTCCAGAAATTACCGCTCTTGTTACTAAGTCCGCTTTATTCTGAATTTCCTGGGCCCTCTCAAGTGATGTAATCAAAAGGGGTTGATTGGCAGTCTCCCATCCAAGTCCAATTGGTTCTACAATAGATTGAACTTTGAATGAGTGTTCTCTCCTATTGGTTTCATTTTCAATTAACTCTGGCCAAGATAATGAGAATTCGTCATCTATTTTCAAATTCAGAGAATTAGCTAATGCCTCATTGATTACAGCATTCTCAACTCCATCAACTATCTCATGACCAATCTGAGACCATGTGATATGAGGTACACCTACAGGGTCACCCCACGGACCAGTAGCACGTAAATTAACATCTGGAGCTAACCATACCACATTAGGATCAACTTTGCTACCATCTGGTGCAATTCCTGTGGCGCTCTGATGAAGTTCAATACCAATACCATCTATTTCCTCGTCTTTGAGAATTTCATTCAATGCCGCCATGATTCGAGTTTGGTTCATCAATAAAGGTGATGAAGTCAGAGGATCAATTCCCTCAACAGTCCAATCTGTCTCACCTAAACTAGCAACTAAACGATCTTCCAAAGTAGCATCAAAACTGTCACCTACAATCAAAGAACTGGAAACCACTGCTGAAGATAACATTAGTCCAATTAGCAACAAGGCAGAGCTGGTTTTTCGACGATTGATGTCTCGAAAAGACAACTTACTAAGCATCCTGACTCTCGATAGTAGTGAAACTCGAAACAAGATATGTAAGAAAATGAACCCTGAAACTGATATCATCCAATGCCATGCAGCAGACCCTTTCCAAATTGTAACACTCACCACGACTGCAAGCAATAGGATATCAACAACGAGTGGCAGGACCCTTCTACTACGGGACATGGCCCTCACTCCTCTTCATGGCTCGTTCCAGAAAGAATACCATCATTGATTTCTAAAACGCGGCCACATCGATTTGATACAGAAATATCATGAGTTACTACAACAAGAGTAATCCCATGACGCTGATTGAGTTCTTCTAAAGCCATCATAACGGAATCCGAAGTATCTGAATCAAGATTGCCTGTTGGTTCGTCGGCAAACAATATGGAAGGGTTGTGTACGATTGCTCGAGCAATTGCCACCCTCTGCTGTTGCCCTCCAGAGAGTTCAGATGGTTTATGTCCAGCCCGATTAGATAATCCCATTATTGACAATGCCTCCATTGCCTTCCTTCTAGCCTCGTCAGCTGAAGTATTCAGAAGCAATAACGGAAGTTCAACATTTTCAACTGCACTAAGAACTGGAAGAAGTTGATACTGCTGGAAAATAAAACCCATTTTCCCTCCTCTAATTCTTGTCCTCTCAGAATCAGATAAGTTGGAGATATCAACTCCTTCGAAATGAATCTCGCCTTTACTTACAACATCTAGAGAAGATAAGCAATTCAGAAGAGTAGTCTTCCCACTTCCAGAAGGGCCAGTAATGGCAAGCA
Source organism: Candidatus Thalassarchaeaceae archaeon (assembly GCA_030747885.1). Lineage (GTDB taxonomy): Archaea > Thermoplasmatota > Poseidoniia > Poseidoniales > Thalassarchaeaceae > MGIIb-N2. The sequence goes on along the minus strand of JASLJW010000093.1, from coordinate 755 downwards.
TCTCACCAGATCGGATCTCTAAAGAAACACCACGAAGAGCGGACACTTCCGTCTCACCCATAGGGTAGACCTTCCAAAGATCTACGGCTGTTAACATCGCCCCCATACTATTCCATGTGACCCTGAGCCTGATAACACCTATTCCGAGGCGTGAAATATAGGGTCAACATGTCGGAATCATGGGAGACACCATCAAGGCTTGGAAAGTCACGATTTTGTTCTTCGGCCCTCTAAGAGAATATGTGGGCACTGAAAGGATTGAATTGACCATGGCGGCCGATTCAATAATTGAGAATATCATTGAATGCTTTAATCTAGAAAAATGGCTAGAAACAGGACTCAAGGCGGCTATCGATGGAGAAATATGCTCCTTCGATACCATACTACATGATGGTGCTGAAATTGCACTGCTCCCACCTGTTTCCGGTGGATAATAATCAAAGAAAAGGCAATGAAACACGGGAATTGTCTTTGAAGGATGGGGGGTTTCGGACATTCATGGCATTCGGACCGATGGAAGGCGCGATACTTGTGGGACTCTTTCTAATCCTGTTTGGCCCATCCCAACTCCCCAAGCTTGCAAGGTCATTGGGGCAAGCGAAATCTGAATTCAACAAAGGACTTGTTGAAGGAGATGTTTCAGACTCTACTGAAGATGATCTTGAGAGAGGTGGAATGACTGATTCAGTAGCACTAGTAGAAGAAGCGAAAAGCAAGGGTGTAGAAGTAGATGGAAAGGCTCCTGAAGAAATCAA